>CAYYLZ010000022.1:0-31069 GCA_964472725.1 uncultured Oscillospiraceae bacterium | reverse complement strand
CACCTTGGGCAGTATCCGTTCAATTCGCTGCTCCATGCGGTATCTCCAATCGTAAATGTACTGAACGCAAAATCGCGTACATTATATTTTATACTTTTTTGCGTCCTATTGCAAGCATGGTTTTACGTTCATTGCGCGCAAGCCGTTTTTGTGCATATAGGACAATTCTATACCCCGAATTCAGTATATTTTTATTCATTTTTGTTGACATTGTTCAATTCACCATGATAAAATATGTTTGAAATACTACATTTTGGTGAGGTGAGCATATGAGCATCAGGTTTAAGCTTTGGCATTTGCCGCTTTTCATAATATCCCTGCTGGGCGCTGTTCTCTCCATAGTTCTTCACCTTACCGCGCCGAAAGACTCCCTTTTGGACTACGCACTGTCCCTTGACAGCAGCGACACATTTGTATGTGAAGACGGCAGTCTTTGGAAATTGAACCGCGACGGTGTCGGCAACGCATACGTAAGGCTTGTTGGCTCAGCCACGGACAAACGCTTCCGAGTTGTTCGCTCGGCGTTTGATGCTTCAAAGCTCCTGCCTCACGAATACGCCATGGCAACAGAGCAGTTTCGACTGATCTTCGTGCGGGGCGACGGCAGCGTATGGCTCTGCCCCTACACCACCGACGATAAGGACACTCTGCTTATCCCCTTTTACATAGAACCGGAGCTCATTCCCTGCGAAAGAGCTATCGGAGCTGTTATAAAGCCGGCTCGTCCGGATCGCAGCGCGCATTCTTCCTACGATGTAATACTGGCGGGACGCACCCATACTATCAGCGCTTATCTTTCTGTTCAGCTCAAGGACGGCAAATATTACATTTCCCGCAGCACAGGTAAAATAACCACCTACAGCAGCAAATGCACATACAACATCGACCTCCCCTCCAATTCCGCCATATACCGTTCCACGGTTCCCGGAGAATATATGATAGAACTCTGTATAGGCAACGAAATTTTCGCTCAACTGGATTACACTCCCTGAATATAACGGAGGTGCGATATGAAAAAGCTGAAATACTACGCGCCGTACTGGGTATCGGCTATCGTCGTAATTGCAATTATTCTCACGATAGTGCTCCTTCGCAGACGGGAACCGCCCACGCTGTACGATTACGCGCTGACAATGGAAAGCAGCGATTATTTTCTCCGGGACGACCGCAGTCTATGGCAGTTCAGCGAAGAGCTGTATAACGGCTATATTAAAATCAAGCCCACCGGTGAAAGTTCCAAAAAAGTCAAGAACTACACCGACAAGGAAAAGCTGGAGCAGATGTCGCTGTACGAATTTGCTTTGGCGGCCTACGACACGGTTTATATCCGACAGGACGGCAGTGTGTGGATATCGGTGGGCACGGCTTCCACCAAGCTCCCCGATTACGCAGTTGAAATTAAAGCTATAGATTATGAGCTTGCCCCCGCTTCCCCGCCGGAACTTTCCGCCGCAATAGTCCGCGAAACCGAAAAAAGTATAGACGTATTCATAACCAACGAAGACAACTATGCTATCCCGCCCCCCTATGCCTATCTTTTCTTTCAGTTGGAAGATGGCAAGTGGTACATACACCGCAATGCCTTTCTGCACAGCGTCATGGTTCACGACACATATGTTTTCGACGGTGAAGAAGTTGAGATAAGCCACGATCTGCAGCCCGGCAGCACCCATGTATTCAAACTGAATCTCCCCATCAGCCCGCTGACCTACAGGCGGCTTACCGGACGCTACTGCGTAGCCGTTTTCTCAAACACCTACTACGACCGCAATCGTTCCGGTGAACATGCAATCTACACCACCTACCCCATTTCGGAAAACGCGGAGCTTATCGCCGCCGTAGAATTTGACCTTTCCGCAAGCAACGGAATCGACTTCGACCTCACAAACTTCACAGGTTCTATCGAAAATATAAGTACAAAGCGCCCGGAATCGTAAATGGAGGTGCCAGCATGAAAAAGGTAAAATACTACGCACCCTATTGGGTATCGGCAATCATTGTGGCAGTCATCATCATTGGCATCGCTGCATTGCTGCACGGACGGATTACGCCTTTCAGCGAGCTGCCTCAGCTTGCCGCAGAGCTGGAAAGCAATGACTATTTTATCCGTGAGGATGGGATCATAATGGAATCGACAGACTCGAGAGACGCGTACACCGGCACCGCCCTCACGCCTTGCGACCAGTATTGGGTGAAAAAGCCAAAGGCCAAGGCAATACACGAAATGCTCCCACACGAATACGCCGCTCTTATTTCCGACGAGGATATATATGTACGCAAGGACGGCAAAGTATTCGTGCGGCACATAAAGTATCCCGGTCTCAAAAAAGAATATGTACTTCCGATATGCCCGCCCTCCCAGTTGCCTGAAGATGCGTCCGAAGCAGAAATAGAAGTAATGGAAGAACACGACTGGTATTCGGAACACTTTCTTGCTTCCATAGCGGTTCGCACCCCCGTTGAAAACAACTCCGCGACCCTGAACTGGTGTCTTTCGGTAAAGCTCAGCAACGGTTGGTACATAATATCCGAGGGTAGTCATCACTCAATAATTGTTGACGACAGCACCCCCTATTTTCATATTTTATCTTCTTTCCCCGCTCTGCATGAGGGCGATTATCGGCTCGAATTCAATATGGGCGGCAGCTGGTCTTACAAAGCGCTCACCCTTACCCGCAAGGATACGGACAACTACACGCTGACATATTAATTGGAGGTGCCAGCATGAAAAAGGTAAAATACTACGCACCCTATTGGGTATCGGCGTTGGTTGTTATCGCCCTTGCAGTATTCCTGATTAACCGTTTCGGCACCCGCACAGGCAATGGCATCGCCGTCTACACTCCGTTCAGTGAGCTGCCCGAGCTTGCCGCAGAGTTGGAAAGCAATGACTATTTTATTAGCGAGGACGGCGTGGTAATGAAAAGGGTCGGCGGAACGCAGGTAAGCGTCCATCTCGCCAAGTCCGAGGAACATGACCCCAACGTCATAGACAACTTTAAGCCCGGGGCATTGTCCGATATGCTCCCTCACGAATACGCCGCACTGATATTGCAGGATAAAATATATATCCGTAAGGACGGACAGGTATTCGCCCCCCATGGTAATTCCAATACCGGCAGCAAAAAATACATACGGCGTATATGCCCACCCTCACAACTTCCCGAAAACGCAGTGAAGTCCGATTGGGAAATAACAGCACCCGACTCCATATCCCGTGACATTCCCGCCATAAGCGTCAGTGTTCCCGCCGCAGATTTGAAACACGCGGCAGTATGGACTTTGTCGGTAAAGCTGAAAGACGGCTGGTACGAAATAGCGGACGGCAGCCACACGCATGTAACTGTTGACAGCCAAAGCAACATGTGCTATATCTTCGACGTTCAGTTCCCTGCCCTGCTCGAGGGCGATTACCGGCTTGAGGTAAATATCGGTGATGAATGGTTCTATCAGGATATGACTCTGACCGGCAAGGATATCATCACCTACACGCTGACATACTGATTGGAGGTGCAGCATGGGCAAAGCAAGGCGAATACTTACATACGCTGTGACTATAGCAGTAATTGCAGCTATAGCGATTGCCGCAATAACCTTTCTGCGCCGTTCTATGCGCGACACCGTATACCTGCAGGACTATGCCCTGACCCTTGGCAGCGATGATTTGTTCGTAAACGAAAATTCCAATATATACAGGCTCGCACATATATCCCAACGCAGTGATTCTGATTTTATTGACTACATATACGTAAACCGCATCCGCACCGACGACAGCATAACTTTTTTTGAAGAATTCAATTACACCTACGCTTACGAGTTAACACCTTACGGATATGCCGCCACAATGTACTCGGAACTGCTGTATGTCCGCGGCGACGGCAGCGTATGGCACAAGGACGATGCTGTCAAATCGGGAGATGTCAATTACGTAAGGCTAAAACCGTTCTTTCTCCGCTGCAGCAGTGAAGAACTCGAGCCCGTAGAAGGACACGAAGTAGACTTCCACGGTGCAACGGGTAAGCATACCGGCTATACTCTTTCTTTCGGTTTTACTGAAAACCGAAAACTGCGCCGCCCAACGATACGGGCATCCGTAAAACTTGCCGACGGAAACTGGCACCTTCTTAACCGGGAAGGCAGCTATGATTATGATACTGAAAGTGACATTCACGAAGGTTACATCAATTTGCCGTACGTTCCCGGTTCGTCCTCGCCTATCCCCGGTACTTATCGCATAGAGATTTACGAAGATAATGAACTGTACACCGCTTTTGAGGTAGATGTGCAGGCGAGCGGCGAAGTCTCCGATGATACAAGCCATACAGTCATAGATTATTGACCGCAAGGAGTTGCGATATGAGGAAAATCAGAATTTTTCACCTTCCCGTGTTTATTATTGTCATCATTGGCCTTGCGTTGGCACTGTATCTGCATATCAGCCAGCCGCGAGAGTCACTCCTTGACTACGCTTTGACCTTGAAAGACGGACAGTTTATCTGTGAAACGGGCAGGATCTACGAAGCAGTGGCAGATTATCCCACCAGTGGGCGCATATACGCAAAGCGCGTAGGTGAAGTGAAGGGCAATTTTAAAGTCAATTTCAAAAACACGCCCGCAGAAAAGCTACTCCCCCATGAGTTTGCCATGCAGATGACAGACTATGGCAGTATTTACATAGGCAGCGACGGCAGCGTATGGCACGACACACACGAGGAATATAACGAGAACAACGCCCTGCTCCTTCAGTACCTTACCCCTGCAGCAGTACTTGACAGCTCGAATGCAGCCGAGCTCAATATATACGATGGCGATCTGTATCAGGACTATACGCGCGATCTTTTAGGCATCAAACATGAAATATACAATTACTATGCTCTCAGCTTGGATTATGCGATAATTCACACATCCTCTTCCACGCAAACCTCCGAAAACATCTCTAATGTGGAATTTTCCGTCAAACTCAAGGACGGCTGGTACGCCATTCCTTCAACGAACCTTTGCCCCGGCACAATACGCCTGCCCAACATAGGCTTCGACACCCAAGCCACCGCACAGTGCCGACTTTCTGCCTACGATGCCGCCACCGGACTCGCCCTCGCCTGCGGTGAATTTGAGCTGTTCATCAAAGATCACAGAATACATATAAGCGACTACACACCTCAAACATACGACTTGAACTAACGCAAACCGGGACACTCACCGCGTCCCGGTTGTTTTTATATTATAGATAAAACTATATTGCAGCAGACAGTATACGGGTAGGGCGGAATGCCCTCATCCCGCCGTTGGGCAAAGCAGGTCAGCTTGGCAGTGAAATAGATGAGGATAATACACCTTATCCACCGCTTGCGCGCCCCCCTTCCCCTCAAGAGGAAGGTTATTCCCTATTCCAACCTTGCTTCACTTCTTTCCGCCTATACACATTTATCTACGCACACCTTTCAAAAGCAGCGCTCCGCCGGCGAGGATAAGCGCTCCGCCGCTGCGTAAATACAGCATCATTGCAACTCCCCCCACAAGCATGGCGGCGGCGCATATCAGAGTCACCCAAAGGCATATACTCTGCGCCCGCTGATGGTCAAGAACCATACTCAGCAGCGCCGAGAGAATCCGCCCGCCGTCCAACCCGCCGATGGGCAGCAGATTGAACACGGACAGCAGCAGGCTCACGCCGGATAATGCGTGCGCGCCGCAAAATGCTGCCGCAAACGCCAATAGTAAGCCCGCCGTCGGTCCCGCAAGAGCTGCGATAAGTTCCCTCCCGTAGCTCAGGCGGCTTTCATCAAAATACATGGCTGCCCCCGTCAGTTCCAATCGCAGCAGATACGGCCTCGCGCCAAAGGCGCACAGCGCGGCGTAATGCCCCAGCTCATGCACCGCAGCGCTTATGACGGCCATGGCAAATATGCCCTGTTCGTCCAGCAGGTATATCAGCGCCGCGGCCAGCGCAAATGCGGGGCTTACGTCAAAAGTCAGCTTATCAGCCCTGCTCATTCAGATACAGCCCCGGGTCGTGGTAGACCCCGTCACAGATAAGCTCAAAGTGCAGATGCGGCCCGGTTGCCGCGCCTGTCTGCCCCGCTGCCGCCACAACTTGTCCCTGCTCCACCCTGCTGCCAACCGTGACAAAAACCTCGCTGCAATGGAAATACTGGGTCGTCCAACCGTTGCCGTGGCTGATTATGATATACTTCCCCGCAGTCTCACTGGTTCCCGAGGCGGCAACATGTCCATCGGCAAAGGCAAATATATCGTCGCCCTCGTCGGCGGCGAAATCCATGCCGTAATGGAATTTATTCACATTATCTATAGGGTGGTCACGGTAGCCGAAGGCCGAGGTTTCTCTGCCCGGCACCGGACGGGTATAATCAAATGGCAGCTCCACAAACTCCGCGCACACATTATCCGGCAGCTCCGGCTCCCCCTCGTATATAACCGCGTTCCCGACTTCTGCCATGGCGGGCGCTGCCGCCTCCTGCAAGGTGCGTTCCATACCGGCCTCAACACACTGCAGATACATGGTCTGCAGATTATGTTCCGCCGCTCCGCTGGGCTGCGCCATCTCCGCCGTCACCGGCAGAGCGTCACTGCCGCTGCCTTTCAGAACCGCCATCGCTTCGCCAAAGGTGCTGTTACCTGCTACAAAGCTGCCCACCGCAGAAAACGCGGCGCGGTAGTCCACGCTGCGGTCTATTACGCCCAGCAGCTCACCGCTCATATTCCTGGCAAAGTTCGGTGCCATCGCCCTGACGCACACCGCCAAAGCGAATATCACAACACTGCTCCATAACCGCAGCCCACGCTTTCTTTCCCGCTTGATGTTATTGGCACTGCGCCTCTTTATATTGTAACGATAATTGTGATCCATACCGCACCTCCTGTGTACGATTAATTATATTTTTAATAATGGACAGGTATGACGGGAACAAAACGCAGAATATTGCGTCTTAGAACAGGCCGCTTTTACCGCACCTTTGCCGAAATATTTATGGACAGGTGGGTAAAATATGTTATAATTACAAGGTTAGTCCCAGAATATTATTAAAGGTTGGATATATAGATGGTATTTTCAAGTCTTGTCTTCATGTTCATATACCTGCCGGTGGTGCTGGTTATATACTATCTTGTGCCCGTCAAGTGGCGTAACCTTTGGCTGTTTATAGTCAATCTGGTATTCTACGGCTGGGGCGAGCCTGTATATATTCTGCTGATGATGCTCTCCATTCTCATCAACTACATCAGCGGTATTATCGTAGGCGCAAATCGGGATACGAACCCAAAGAAAGCGAAAACGGCGCTCATCGTGAACACGGTGATAAACCTCGCCCTGCTCATGTTCTTCAAGTATTTCGACTTCATCGCCGAAAACCTTGCCCTTATTCCCGGTCTTGACTTCATCAAGCCTTTGGGAATAAGCCTGCCCATCGGCATATCTTTCTATACCTTCCAGACCATGTCCTACCCCATCGACGTTTACCGCGGCGACACCGATTCCCAGCGCAGCTTCATTAACTTCGGCACCTACGTTGCCCTCTTCCCTCAGCTTATCGCAGGTCCCATCGTGCGCTATAAGGACGTTGACGACCAGCTGGAGCAGCGTGACATGAATGTGGACAAGTTTGCCGAGGGTATCCGCCGCTTTATCATCGGTCTCGGCAAGAAAGTCCTGCTGGCAAATAACATCGGCATGCTTTGGGACGCTTTCTACGCAACTCCCACCGCCGAGCTTTCCACTCTCGGCGCATGGCTTGGTATAATCGCCTTCTCCTTCCAGATCTACTTCGACTTCGCCGGTTATTCCGACATGGCGATAGGTCTCGGCAAGATGCTTGGCTTCGAGTTCCTCGAAAACTTCAGCTATCCCTATATTTCCAAGAGCATCACCGAATTTTGGCGCCGCTGGCACATTTCTCTCGGCACATGGTTCCGCGACTACGTATATATCCCCCTGGGCGGCAACCGCAAGGGTCTCTCCCGTCAGTTTATCAACATTCTCATCGTATGGGCGCTTACCGGTATATGGCACGGCGCAAGCTGGAACTTCCTGTTTTGGGGTCTTTACTACGCTCTGCTCCTCGCCATAGAAAAGGCCTTCCTGCTCAAGTGGCTGAATAAGGCTCCCGCGGTAGTTTCCCATATTTACACCATGGTTCTCGTAGTAATCGGCTGGACACTTTTCGCTATCGACGATGTTTCCCTGCTGGGTCGCTATATCGGTGTAATGTTCGGTGCGGGCGGCGCGGGCTTCATGTCCGATCAGGTTCTCTACTATCTGCGCAGCTACGGCCCCATGCTGATCATCCTCGTTATCGCCAGCATTCCTCTTGGCAAGAACCTCTTCAACAAGCTTCCCGCAAAGGTTCAGTCCGTGCTGGTCCCCATTCTTATCGTTTTCGTACTGGTGATCGCCACCGCCTATCTGGTGGACAGCACCTACAATCCCTTCCTCTACTTCAGATTCTAAGGAGGTGCAGAAATGAAAAAACGTGCAAACATCGTTCAGACCGTAATATTCTGTGTGTTCATCGCCGCTTTGGCTATTCTGTGCCTTGTCACCCCCTCCAAGGAGTTCTCCGAGCAGGAAAACCGCTACCTCGACCAAGCGCCCAAGTTCACCTTTGAAAAGCTCTTCTCCGGCGAGTTCATCGAGGATTTTGAGGGCTACGTCACCGACCAGTTCGTTTTCCGTGACAGCTGGATAAGCATGAAATCCCGCTTTGAGCGTCTGCTCGGCAAGACCGAAAATAACGGTGTTTTCTTCTGCGAGGACGGCACTCTCATCTCCCGCTTTAATAAGCCCGATGATAGCCTGCTGGCAAGCAATATAAGCGCAGTCAACAAGCTTGCGGAGAACACCGGCGCAGATGTGTATCTCTCCCTTATCCCCGGCCCTGTGAGCATTTGGGCAGACAAGCTGCCTGCCAACGCCGTCAACTGTGACCAGAAGGCAATTATTGACGACGTATATGCTCAGGTAAACGTGGCCACCGTGGACACTTATTCCGCGCTCAGCGCCCATGCCGACGAATATATCTATTACCGCACCGACCATCACTGGACCAGCCTTGGCGCATATTACGGCTACACCGCTCTTGCCGAGGCAATGGGACTGGAGGTAAAGGAGCTTGACTCCTACTCACCCCAGGTCGTCAGTGAGGAATTCTACGGCACTGTCTATTCCTCCTCCGGCGTGCGCTGGGTGGAGCCGGACAGCATCGAGATATTCGTTCCCGCCGAGGGCGTAAGCGTAACCAATTACCCCAAGGGTCAGCCTGTTGAGGGCGTGGTATACGACATGAGCAAGCTGGAAGTGAAGGACAAGTACGCCATGTTCTTCGGCGGCAACACTCCCATGCTGGAAATCGACACCGGCGCCGAGGGCAAGCCCCGTCTGCTGGTACTCCGCGACTCCTATTCCGACAGCGAGCTGCCTTTCCTTTTCGACGATTTCTCTCACATCACCGTTCTTGACCTGCGCTACTACAAAATGAGCATTGCCGAGTTCATCGAGTCTAACGATATCGACACCGTTCTCGTCAACTACTCCGTAGACAACTTTACCTCCGACACCAATGTTTTCAGACTTGGATTTTAATTGTTTTTTAAAAAAGCGCCTCGGGATTTGTTTACATCCCGGGGCGCTTGTGTTATCATTGATTAATAGGTAAACGATTTCCGAAAGGGGTGCGAAAGAGTGGAAAAACACCATGATGACGTATGCGAAATATCCGTCATACACCATGAAACCGTAAATAAAGTGCGTGCCGCCATGCCCGACGACGAGCTTATTCTCGACGCAGCCGAGCTGTTCAAGGTATTCGGCGATTCCACGAGAGCAAAAATAATCTGCGCCCTTACCATTTCCGAAATGTGCGTATGCGATATCGCGGCACTGCTGAGCATGACAAGCTCTGCTATTTCCCATCAGCTGCGTATTCTCAAGCAGGCGCGCATAGTGCGCAGCCGCCGGGACGGCAAAATAATTTACTACAGCCTTGATGACGCCCACATCAAGCAGCTTTTTGACACCGCTACAGACCATCTCAAGGAGGAACGATGAATGAATATTCCCGAGTCTTTGCTGACCAATAAGGATTTCACTCTCTTTGCGCGGCTTGCAATAGCAGCCGTTATCGCCATAGTATGCGCCGCGGCAAATGTTCCCGAGAACGTGATGGCAGTTCTCTGCATTGTTGCCGTTATCATCGCGGCGGTCGAGCTTGTGACCGCCGTTCTCAAGAACATCATCAAGCTTAAATTCTTCAACGAGCAGTTCATAATGCTCATCGCCCTTATAATCACCCTTGCCGCCGGACGCTACCCCGAGGCAGTGCTGGCCGCAATGCTTTTCCGCATCAGCGACTTCCTTTCCGCCAAGCTTCGCATGCACGCCCTTGGAATGGCAAAATCCGTTGGCTGTGAACCTGACACAGAAAATAAGTCACGCATGGACAGCTTCGTCCAGAAAGCTCTGCATTTCTATATTCCCGCCGTTATAGTCATCGCCCTGCTGGTTGCCATTATTCCCATGCTCTTTGTGGAGGACACCGCCCCCTGGCTCTCCCGCGCGGCTATTATTCTCCTTGTTGGCGCACCCTGCGCTATAACTTTCTCCATGCCTCTGTGCAATCTGTTTGCAATTTATAAAATGGCCTGCGAGGGTATTTCGCTGGGCTCCGCAAGCGCAATTGATATGCTTGCGGCTACCAACACCGTAGTTTTCGACAATACCGACGCACTGGCAGCGAACAAGTACATAATCAGCGATGTTATGCCCGTTCCCGGTCTGTCCTCCCATAATCTTCTTATGCTTGCCGCTTATGCCGCAAGCAGCGCCGGACACCCCGCCGCCGACGCCATCGCTGCCGCTTACGGCGGCGATATCGACCCGCTGCTTATAACCGGCAGCGAACAGCTCAAGGGCTTCGGCATTCTCGCCCACGTAAAGGGTCTTGTGGTAAGCGCGGGCAACCTTGCAATGATGGAGAAGCTTGGTCTCAGCTCTGCTGCAGCGGCGCTTTCCATTGACCCCAGCGCGGTACATATCGCCATAAACGGCAGCTACGCAGGCTGCATTGTCATAACCAGAATGACCAACGAAAGTGCCAAGAGCGCCATCGAGGCTCTTGCCGGTGTAGGCGTAGACAGAACGGTACTGCTCTCCTCCGATACCACCAAGGCTACCTCCCGCGCCGCGCACACTTTGGGCTTCGGCGAATACTTCCCCGAATGCAGCGAGGCTGACAAGGCAAGACACCTCGAAAAGCTGCTGGCTGACACCTTTCCCGAGGAAGCCCTCAGCTTCGTGGGCGCCTCCCCCGCCCTGTTGGAGCAGGCCGACGTAGGCATCGCCGTAGGCAAAAGCGTGGAAGGCTGCGACGCAGTCCTGACCTCGGACGACCTCGGCGTTATCGCGGAAGCTATCGCAACGGCAAAGCGCGGTCGCTCCATCATCGTGCAGGGTCTGGCATTTGCCATCGTGCTCAAGCTCGCTATCCTCATAGTTACCCTTATGGGCGCTGCGCCCTTCTGGCTGGCCGTGCTGGCAGATTCCGGCGTGGCTATCCTCACCGTGGCCAACGCAATGCGCGCCGGCCGCTAAATTGACAGTAGTCAAAAAAGCACTTATCGAAAATTCCTTCGATAAGTGCTTTTCTTATGCGTTTTTGCTTGCTGCTTTCTCCACGCTGAGCTCATGGAAGATTTTCAGCATATTGATAAACTTCATTACCATACGCCCGTCCTCGGGATAACAGCGGTAAATCCGCTCCCCGTCCTGTATCTCGAAGTAATGTCCCGGGCCAAAGGGCAGCGTGGGAACATTGGCAATGGATACGTTCAGAAGGGTTCTTTCACCGCGTATCTGGCCATCTATGGCGAAACCGTCCCGGTTCAGGCTGACTATTCCCTGCCCCACCGGTGAAAACTTCTTTTTGCCGTGGTCTATCATGTGGATTACCGCCGCCGAGCTTATACTCTTCTCAGCACCCAGCCGGACGCGGGCTTTCAGGTTGCCATGGATAAACTTGCTCCAGTCGGAAACGTACTTCATCTCGGGGCCGTGTTCGCTTCTGCGGTGGAGGAATGCGTATTCGTCGCCCACCACCTCATAGCCGCATTTCGCGCAGCGCAGGCCGGTTCCGTTCTTCACTTCCACGGAAAATTCGCTCATGCAGTGGGGACACATATAGAGCACGTTTTCAAGGCCCTCAATGTTGCGGTTGCCCATATACTTGACCATGTGCTTCTCCTGCTCACGGTACGCGTCGAACAGCAGCGCCTCATCGGTCTTTTTGCGCAGAGTCTCAAGATCCATTGCCGCAAGCTCTTCCTTTGAGAACAGCTTATAGATATCCATATAGGTTCTGCCCGGACGAATGGCGGTACTCCACTTGGGCATTACGAAGTACGTACCGCTGCAGCGAGCCACATATACGTCGGCGCCCAGCCACTGCAGAAATCTGTAGGTAGCGGTGGGTATAGGCGTGGACAGGCCGTCCTCGCACATAAGACCGGCGGGGTATATTACAAGCCCCTGACCGTTATCGATAACGGACTTTATACGTTTCATATCCTTCGGGGAGGTCTGAAACTGCTGCTTGGGTATCATGCCCAGCTTCTCAATAAAGCCCTTTATGGGCAGGGTACTGAAAATAGACTTACTGATAACAAAGGTCATTGGACGCGAGGTCGCGCCGATAAGATTAACGAAATCCAACGCCGTCTGATGGTTTGCTATGACCACAAAAGGCCCTTTTTTCCCTTTTATCTCATTTCGGATAATTATTCTGCGGAAAACAAGGGCGGCAGCTATCCATGCTACCACCTGCGTAAGGCGATAACAGAAAATATTCGGTTTTCTATATCTCATTTTCCTCCACCTTTCTATTCCCATAATGAGTATAGCAAAGCAGTAAAGAAAAAGCAAATTGTTTCCAACAGAAAGCAGTAAATCCCCCGAATGCACTGCATTCGGGGGATTTTGATTACTTTACAAACTCGTTGTAGATAGCCTTGAGAGCGCCTTCGAAGTCCTTGTCGTCAACGCCGATGATGATGTTTATCTCGCTGGAGCCCTGATCTATCATGCGGATATTGATGCCGGCCTCCGCAATGGCGGTGATTACGCGGGAAGCGGTACCCTTGTTGTTTACCATGCCGCGGCCAACAACAGCGAGGAGAGCAAGGCCGTCCTCAAAGCCGATGTACTCGGGCAGGCAGGAGGCGCAAATTGCGTTCATAATGCGGCTGCGCTGCTCGCTGGTGATATCTCCGGAGAGCACGACGCTCATGGTATCGATACCGGAGGGCAGATGCTCAAAGGTCACGCCCTCGTTTTCGATGGCGGTAAGAACGCGGCGGCCGAAGCCGACCTCGGCGTTCATGTGAGCCTTTTCGATATTGAGAACAGCAAAGCCCTTCTTACCTGCTACGCCGGTAATTACGTTCTTCTCGTCGGGAATGTCAGAGCCGTTGGGAACTATCATGGTGCCCTTGTCCTCGGGGCAGTTGGTGTTGCGGATATTGATGGGTATCTTGGCTGCACGCACGGGGAAAATGGAATCCTCGTGGAGAACGGTAGCGCCCATGTATGCAAGCTCACGCAGCTCATGGTATGTAATATTGTCTATGCCCTTGGGATTTTCAACGATTCTGGGGTCTGCCATCAGGAAGCCGGAAACATCGGTCCAGTTCTCATAGAGATTGGCTCGGGCGGCACGGGCTACGATGGAGCCGGTAATGTCGCTGCCGCCGCGGGAGAAGGTCTTGATGGTACCGTTGGGCATGGAGCCGTAGAAGCCGGGAACAACGGCGCGGTAATGCTTTTTCAGTTCGGCGTTGAGTATTTTATCAGTGGTCTCGCTGTCGAAGCTGCCGTCATCGGCAAAGCAGATGACGTTTGCGGCATCAATAAAATCAAAGCCCAGAAGCTTTGCGAGGATAATGCCGTTGAGGTACTCGCCGCGGCTGGCTGCGTAGTCACGGCCTGCGTGATGAGTGAAGGCAGCCTTTATCTTCTCAAACTCCTTGCTCAGGTCAAGCTCGAGGCCGAGACCGTCAATGATGAGGCGGTAGCGCTCTGCAATCTTGTCGAAGGCTTCGTCTATATCGTCGCCGGTAGAGGCAATATGATAGCACTCATAGAGCATATCGGTGACCTTGGTATCGGCAGGAAAACGCTTACCGGGAGCGGAAGGCACCACGTAGCGGCGCTCAGGCTCGGCAAGAACTATCTGCTCTACCATTCTGAAATGCTCGGCATCAGCAAGGGAGCTGCCGCCGAACTTAACTACTTTTACATTTTCCAGCATAAGGAAATCTTCCTTTCTATATCCATTCTGTTTTTTCAACAGAAATTCCAATTCACTAAGCAGCGGCGCAAATAGCACCACTTCAAGTTATTGTATGATAAACGGCAGGAAATGTAAAGGAAAACTTAAGCATAATCCGGTATTTTTTTGCCTGAGCAAAGATATTCCCCGCACCCAACGGGTACGGGGAATATCAGAATATACTATCAGATGCAGGCGTTGTAGAAAGCCTTAAAGCCGCGATAGGTCATGTAAGCGTCAGCCTTGGAGATAACTTCCATGGGAGCGTGCATATTGAGCACGGGAACACCGGCGTCGATAGTGTCGATGTTGCGGTTGCCCATGATGGAGGCGATGGTGCCGCCGCCGCCCTGGTCGACCTTACCCAGCTCGCCCATCTGCCATGCGACGTTATTGTCGTTCATCAGCTTGCGGACTCTGCCGACCATTTCGGCGGAAGCATCGTTGGAGCCGGACTTACCGCGGGAACCGGTGAACTTGATGATACCGATACCGTAGTTGAGCTGGCAGTTGTTGCGCTTCTCGGAAACCTCGGGATAGTTGGGGTCGTAAGCGTTGCAGACGTCTGCGGAGAGGCAGACGGAGTTAGCGTAGCAATCGTTGATGGTGATGCCCTCGCTCTTGCAAAGAGCCTCAACAAAGTGGTCAAACTGAGTGCTCATCATGCCGGAAACGCCCTGAGAGCCAACCTCTTCCTTATCCACCAGCAGGCAGACAGCGGTCTTTTCGGGGTTCTCGATGTCCATGATAGCAGCCAGCTCTGCGTATGCGCAGACACGGTCATCATGTCCATAGCCGCCGATGAGACTGCGGTCAAGACCGATGTCGCGGGCGGGATATGCGGGAACGGCTTCCAGCTCGGCGGAGAGGAAATCCTCCTCGATCATGCCGTACTTTTCGTTGAGCAGCTTCATGATAGCCAGCTTGACGCGGTCGGAACCCTCTTCCTTATCGGGAACGGAGCCGATGAGGATATTCAGGCTCTCGCCTGCAAAGGCCTCGCCCAGAGTTCTCTTGCTCTGGTCTGCAGCCAGATGGGGCAACAGGTCGGAGATGATGAGTTGGGGCTCGCCGGGCTCTGCGCCTATGGAGATGTCAACAACGCTGCCGTCACTCTTCACAACGGTGCCGTGAAGCTCCAGGGGAATGGTTACCCACTGGTACTTTCTGATACCGCCGTAGTAATGGGTCTTGAAGAAAGCCATCTGGCTATCCTCGTAAAGAGGCATCTGCTTCAGGTCGATGCGGGGAGCATCAACGTGAGCACCGGCAATGTTCATGCCCTCGCTCATGGGCTTCTTACCGATAACGGCAAGAGTGAGAGCCTTGCCGCGGTTGTTGTCATATACCTTGTCGCCGGGAGCGTAGGTCTTGCCGAATTCGAAAGGCTTGAAGCCCTTTGCCTCAGCAAGCTTGATTGCCTCGCTTACAGCAAGACGCTCGGTCTTGGCAGCGGTGAGATACTTCTTATAAGCCTCTGCGTAAGCATAGCACTCAGCCAGCTCAGCCTCGCTCATGCGGTCATAAGCATTCTTTGGGGAATAGAAAAGCTCGTCCTTTATAGACATAACGGGTAACCTCCTGTTAAATATATTTCTTTACTGCGGCCTCGATTATCTCAAGACCCTTCATCAGCTCGTCCTTCTCAATGGTAAGGGCGGGCATTATCTTTACGACGCAGTCGTTGGGGCCGGCACGCTCTATGATAAGTCCGTTGAGGAAGCACTCATGGGTTATCATGCCCGCGATATCCTTATCGCCCTGAGCGTGGCGGAAGTCAACACCCTGAATCATGCCAAGGCCGCGATGCTCCAGCTTATCGTTAAGGGGCAGAATACGCTCCTTGACAAAGTCAGAGACTATCTTTGCGTTCTCTTCGGTCTTTTCCTCCAGCTTATACAGCTCACGATACTCGATGGCAGCTTTTGCGCCTACGAAAGCCATCTGATTGCCGCGGAAGGTGCCGTTGTGCTCGGCGGGCTTGAAAATGTCAAGCTCGGGCTTTATGAGCACAAGGGACATGGGCAGACCGTAGCCGCTGATGGACTTGGAGAGCGTGACCATATCGGGAATGATGCCGGCGCGCTCAAAGGAGAAGAACTTACCGGTACGGCCGCAGCCAACCTGAATATCGTCGATTATCATGATAATGCCGTGGCGGTCGCAGAGTGCGCGCAGGTCGCGCAGGAACTGGTCGGACATGACCACGACGCCGCCCTCTGCCTGAACGGTCTCGAGGATAATTGCCGCGGGCTTCTCAACGCCGGAATACTCGTCGGTGATGATGTTCTCCATATAGGCGATGCAGTCACCGGGGAAGGTATTGGGGTGAGGAATAAAGGTGGTGCCGTAAAGAGGCTCACCTGCGCCTGCGCGGATAGACTTGCCGCTCGATACGGAAAGGCTGCCGATGGTCATACCGTGGAAAGAACCGGTGAACGCAAATACGCCGTTGCGGCCGGTATTCTTGCGAGCCAGCTTCAGCGCGGCTTCAACGGCGTTGGTGCCGGTGGGAGCGCTGGACATTATCTTATAGTTCATGCCGCGGGGCTTGAGTATTTTTTCCTCAAAGCAGGCAAAAAAATCGCCCTTTGCGCCGGTAAACATATCGAGGGCGTGGCTTATGCCGTCGCTTTCGATATACTCAATAATGCGTGCCTTGATAAAATCATTGTTATGGCCGTAGTTAAGAGCGCCTGCTCCGTCGAAAAAGTCTATATATTCGTTTCCGTTCTCGTCGTACATCTTGGACATCTTGGCCTTGGTAAATACAACGGGAAAGCTTCTGCTGTAAGATCTTACGTTGGATTCGATACGTTCAAAAATGTTCATCCAACTCGCCTCCATCATTCATCCAATATTTTTGAGAAGTATTCTATACAAAGCTCCTTGAACTGCTCCTTACTGCCCCCGTTTTCAAGGGTATGGTCGCAGTTTTCACGGAACCATTCTTCGCTTTTCTGGGCGCGGATACGCATGAGAGCGTATTCCTCGCTGATGCCCTCGCGGGCTATGAGCCGCTGCACTCTTACAGCTTCGGGCGCCGTTATGCCAACCACAACGTCGCACATGTCGCCGATACCGCTTTCTATAAGGGCTATGGCGTCTATAGCTGCGGCATAGTCGTCGATGGTGGCCTCTTTTTTCAGTTCAAGGCGCACTGCGGCGGTTATGTATTTATGAGTTATCTTATTGAGCTGTTCCAGCTTTTCGGAATCTCCGAAAACCACCTTGCCCAGCTTCTTGCGGTCTATTTTTCCATCGGTGAGAATATCACCGAAAGCGGCGAAAAGCTCCTCACGCATGGGAACGCTGTTCTCCAGCAGATCGTGGTAGACCGCGTCACAGTCTATTATTCTTACGCCCATACCCGCCAGCACCTCAAGGGCGGTGGTTTTGCCCGCACCTGTGCCGCCGGTAATGCCTATTATTTTCATGCTTACACCTCGATGACGGTATTACCTGCCGCCTTGCTCAGGCGGTTATAAACAGCCAATCCTACGCCGTTCTTGGGCGGGCAGCGGGAATATATCTCGTCTATGTCCTCCCTGTCCATCTCTCGCAGACAGGCAAACAGCTTTTCAGCCAGCGTTTCCGGCTTTTCCGGGTCGCCGTAGGAAAGGCAAACGGGAGCCTTGAACAGTGCTTCTTCTCCGTCGAAGCAGAGCACCGCCGTGCGCTCTGTGCAGTTTGAGTTTACGTAGGCAGCCACATGCTCCGCCGTTCCGTCAAGTATGGTGACCTTTGCCCGCGGCGAATAGTGGCGGTATTTCATACCGGGCGCCTTGGGCTGCTCCCCAGCCTCCAGCTTGCGGTACACGGCGGCGTCAACACTGACCTCGCCAAGGACTTCCCGCAGCTGCTCAAGGCTCACTCCGCCGGGACGGAGCAAACGCGGAGGCTCAACGCTAAGGTCGATTATGGTGGATTCAAGACCCACACGGCAGTCGCCGCCGTCCACTATGGCTTCAACCATTCCGTCGATATCATGGCGCACGTGCCAGGCTGTAGTGGGGCTGGGCTTGCCGGATATATTGGCGCTGGGAGCGGCAATGGGAACGCCCGCCAGCTCAATTATCTTCAAAGTCGCCGGGTGGTCGGGACAACGCACACCCACGGTGTCCATGCCCGCCGTTACCCTTTCGGGCACGCAGGGTTTCTTCTTAAGAACCATGGTAAGTGGGCCGGGCCAGAACCTTTCGGCCAGCTCGTAGGCTGCCTGCGGCACCTCGCTGCACCACTTGTCAAGAGCTTCCGCTCCGTGAACGTGGATTATCAGCGGGTTATCCTGTGGTCTGCCCTTGACCTGGAATATTCTCGCCACCGCCTCGTCAATGAGTGCGGAAGCGCCGAGACCGTAGACCGTTTCGGTTGGGATAGCCACAAGGCCGCCGCTGCTTATTATGTCAGCCGCACGGCGAAGAGCGTCCTCGCAGTCGGCGTCTTTTACCGAAAGATATTCAGTATTCACTTTCAGCCTTCCTCGTTGATCCGAAGTTTCTCCGCCTGGTCTGCGGTAACAAGAGCGTCGATTATTTCGTCGATATCACCGTTCATAACAGCGTCTATTTTATACAGGGTAAGTCCTATGCGATGGTCGGTAACACGCCCCTGGGGGAAGTTATAGGTGCGGATACGCTCGTTGCGCATACCTGTTCCCACCTGACTTTTACGCTGGGCGGCTATCTGAGCGTTCTGCTTCTCCTGCTCTATCTCATAGAGCTTGGAGCGGAGTATCTTCATCGCTCTGTCCTTGTTCTTATATTGGCTGCGCTCGTCCTGACATTCCACCACCAACCCCGTAGGCAGATGGGTGATGCGGATAGCGCTTTCCGTCTTATTAACGTGCTGACCGCCCGCGCCGGAGGCACGGAAGGTATCTATCTGCAGGTCTCCGGGATTTATCTCCAGCTCCACGTCCTCCGCTTCGGGCAGAACTGCCACGGTAACGGTGGAGGTATGGATACGACCGCCGGTTTCGGTGTCCGGCACGCGCTGGACGCGGTGGACTCCGCTTTCAAACTTCATGCGGGAAAATGCGCCCTCACCCTCGATGATGAAGACCACTTCCTTTATGCCGCCCAGCTCGGTTTCGTTGAGATTGCTTATCTCACATTTCCAGCCCCGCTTTTCGGCATACATGGAGTACATTCGGTACAGCGAACCGGCAAAAAGCGCCGCTTCATCGCCGCCTGCGCCGCCGCGTATTTCAACGATGACGTTGCGGCTGTCATTGGGATCCTTGGGCAGAAGCATCACTTTGAGCTGCTCTCTCAGCTGCTCCATTGCCACATTTGCAGCCTGATATTCTTCCTGCGCCATCTGCCGAAACTCCGGGTCGCTCTCGGAATTCATCAGCTCCAGCGCCTCGGATGCGTTCTTTTCAAGGCGCACGTACTCCCGGTAGGCCTCCACTATGGGTGTCAGCTCTTTCTGCTCCCGGGAAAGCCTGCCGATTGCGGCAGGGTCATTATATATCTCGGGGCTGGCCATTTTCTGCTCCAGCTCCTCGTATTTTTCGCTAACAAGCCTGAGTTTGTCCAGCATATACGTGCTCCTGAAAGTCTTGAAATCAATTAATTATTGTATCACTGCGTCAACTCTCCGTCAACAGCAGCGGCATATTTTACTCTGCCAGCTCCGCCCATTCCTCATAAAGAGCTTCAAGGGCGGCTTCCGCTGCGCTTTTTTCCTCAAAAAGCTCGTTAAGCTTTTCGTAATCGGCGGAGTAAACCTCTATTTCTCCGTCTATGCGCTTGATGTATGCTTCAGCCGCGCTGATTTTCTTCTCCAGCGCCGCAATTTTTTTCTCGGTGCTCTGGGGCTTGGGCTTTTTCTCTTCCTTGCGCTTGACTTCCTTCTTTACCTGCTCCTGCTTCTGCATACGAGCCTTGAATGCCTTATACTGCTCGAAGCCGCCACGGAAGTCGGTTATCTTTCCGTCGGAAAGCTCCCATATACGCTCGGCAAAGCGGGTGATGAAATATCTGTCATGGGAAACGAAGAGCAACGCTTCGTTATAATCCTCCAGCGCCTCTTCTATCCATTCTCGGGAAGCGATATCCAGATGGTTTGTAGGCTCGTCGAGGATAAGGAAGTTTATATCGTCCCGCATGAGAATACAAAGGCGCAGACGGCTCAGCTCGCCACCGGACAGCGCCCACACGGGCTTGAAAACGTCCTCGCCGATGAACTTGAACGCACCGAGGCGGTCTCGTGCCGCCTGAGTGCTGCAGTTAGTTTCGTAAAGCATGGTGTCCAGCACGCTGCGCTCCGGGTGGTCGAAGTGCACCTGCTGCTCAAGATAAGCGCTCTTAACGGCGGGACCAAGCTTGATGAAGCCCTCGTCGGGCTTCTCCCGGCTCATGAGCATATTGATGAATGTGGACTTGCCGGTACCGTTATCACCGATGAGTGCAATGCGCTCGCCACCGCTGACCTCCAACTCCACACCGTCAATAATGACCTTGCTGCCGAAGCTCTTTTTAAGTCCCTTGATGGAAAACAGCTCGTCGCTGTTGAACTCACGTTCACCGAAGCGAGCCTTCATGGTCTTTTCCTTGCGGGGACGCTCGGTCTGACGCATACGCTCTATGCGCTTTTCCATGGATTTTGCACGGCGGTAGGTCTTGTCCATACCCTGAAACGCCCAGACGCGCAGCTGCTCGGCAGCCTTTTCGAGCTGCTCAATCTTTGCCTGTTCTTTTTCGTATTTTCTAAGCTGTTCCTCGTAGCGGGCTTCCTTTTCGTCAACGTAGAAGCTGTAATTACCGCTGTAGAACTCAGCCTTTCCGTTTACTATCTCCACCACGCGGGTGACGACCTTATCAAGGAAATAGCGGTCATGGGATATCGTAAGCACCGTACCCTTGAACTTGCTGAGGTATTCCTCCAACCATTCGGTGGCGTGCAGGTCGAGATGGTTTGTAGGCTCGTCCAGCAGGAGGATATCCGTATTTTCAAGTATCAGTCGGGCAAGGTTGACACGGGTCTTTTCACCGCCGCTGAGCTGCGAGAAAAGGCGGCAACGCATTTCGGCAGGTATGTCAAGGCCGTTTGCGACCTTGTCCCGCTCAAAGTCGATGTCGTAGCCGCCAAGACGCTCAAATTCGGCAGTCAGGCGGTCGTACTCCTTCGCGTCATAATCCTCGCCGGTGGACATCTGCTCCTCGATGCGCTCCATCTTTGCTCTTATGCGGTATACCGCGTTGTGAGCGGTTTTCAGCACGTCCTCAGTGGTATACTCCGGGGGATAGACGGGTATCTGGGATATAAGACCGGCGCGCTTGCCTGTACCGAGAACTACCTCGCCCTCGTCGGAGTCCAGCTCGCCCACTATTACCTTGAAAAGGGTAGTCTTACCGGCGCCGTTCTTACCGAGAAGTCCGACGCGCTCGCCCTCATTTACCTCGAAGCTTATGCCGTCGAGTATATTTTTATCAACTTCAAAGGCCTTGGCTATGCCTTTTACAGCTATGTCTATCATGCTTACTCACCACACATACGTCAGTTTACGGCCATATCGTACGACATGGCCGTAAACAGTATTTTTCTTTTTATATTCTTACTTGGTGCCGAAAATTCTGTCGCCTGCGTCGCCAAGGCCGGGCACGATGTAGCCGTGGTCGTTGAGGCAATCGTCCAGAGCGGCGGTGTAGATATCAACGTCGGGATGGGCTTCCTGAATCTTCTTTACGCCCTCGGGAGCGGCAATAATGTTCATCAGGCGAATGCTTCTGCAGCCGCGCTGCTTGATGAAGGTGATGGCTGCCTCGGCGCTGCCGCCGGTTGCCAGCATGGGATCGAGAACAAATACATCGCGCTCCTCTATGTCGTTGGGCAGCTTGCAGTAATACTCAACGGGCATAAGAGTTTCGGGGTCACGGTAAAGACCGACATGACCGATCTTCGCATTGGGGATAAGCTCAACAACACCGTCTACCATGCCAAGACCTGCTCTCAGGATAGGCACGATGGCAAGCTTCTTGCCGGCGAGGCGCTTTACGGTAGCGGTTGCCACGGGGGTCTCGATCTCCACGTCCTCAACGGGCAGATCGCGGGTAGCCTCATAGCACATAAGGCTGGCTATCTCGGAGATGATTTCTCTGAATTCCTTAACGCTGGTGTTCTTGTCTCTGATGACGGAAAGCTTGTGCAGGATAAGAGGATGGTTCATTACGTACAGCTGTCCCATTGTTCATATCTCCTTTGTATATAAATAAATATCAATTTTGTTTTTCTTTTTCAAGACGTTCACGCTCGGCCTGAGAAAGGCGCAGGTAAACCGGCTCAACATCGCCCCATGCTTCTTCCGCCGCTGCGGCAGCCGCCATAGCCACTCCGCAGGCGCTTTGGAAACGCATATTCTCGGGCGCCAAAGTACAGGGGATATTCTCCCTATTCAGGATATTATAGCACAGTTCGGCTCCGTCTCCAACAATAAATACGGATTTTCCCGATTTTTTCAGTTCCTCCGCCAGCTCGGACACGGCAATGGCACGATCCTCGCAAAGTCTTACGGGAACGCCGTCCTTTATCTCGAAAAGAGCGTTATATATCTGACTGCGGCGGGCGTCCATTGCGGCGCAGATAACGCTGCCCTCCATGCAGGTGCAGCCCCACGCCATAGCCTCAAGGGTAGAAACTCCCACTCCGGGCTTCTCCGCTCCCCACATAAGACCCTTGGCGGCTGCAACGCCGATGCGTATGCCGGTAAAGGAACCGGGGCCTTTGGCTACAGCCACAAGGTCAATATCCGCCATTGTGAGGCCGCAGCTTTCCAGCAAGGCTTCCGCCATAGGCAGCAGCGTTCTGCTGTGTGTAAGTCCATTATTCTGATAGTAGGACGCCATCAGCTTTCCACCCTCGCTTATGGCGCAGGAGGCTGCCTTGGCAGAGGACTCAAGAGCGAGTATTCTCAGCTTTTTCATTACTCCATTACCTCCACTGTTATCTCTCGCTCGGTGTCGCCAAGCTTCGTGATCGTCACCTTCACCGTTCCCGGTTCAAAGGCTTCCTCAACATTCTCGCTCCACTCAACGGCGCATATCCCGCCCCGCTCAAGGTAATCGTCCCAGCCGATATCGAAAAGCTCATCGGCAGAGCCGAGGCGGTACATATCGAAGTGGAAAACCGGCACCTTGCCCGGATATTCGTTGACTACGTTGAAGGTAGGGCTGGATACGGGGAAGTTAATTCCGAGGCCGTGGGTCATGCCTCGCACAAAGGCGGTCTTGCCCGCGCCGAGGTCGCCGTACATGGCGACAACGCTGCCGGGAGCCAGCGTTTGCACCAGCTGAGCACCGGCCTCCTGTGTTTCTTTTTCGCTTTTAGTTATTATTTTCAAGGGCTTTGCACCTCTGTTTGCGCCGCTATCGGCACACTTATCCATTGTCATTTCGTATATCTTACCATTTTTTCGCAGCTAAGTAAATATTAAAATTGAAAAGCTGCGCCGCACATGATATAGTTACTATGTACGACAAACTCACATCGGATAACGAGGAAATGATATTGAAAGCTAAACTCAAACCTGTATATATCGCAGTCCGTGATTTCTTCAAAACCGCGGATATGTTTCTGCTGACCGTCTGCCTTATTCTGTCGGCAATGGGCATGGTGCTCATATACAGCTCCACCCGCAGCTACGAAACCAACAGCTATATTTACGTTCAGCTGACCTCCATTATAATCGGCATAGTGCTGTTCGTAATTCTTTCCGTGATCGACATCGACATCATCACCCAAAAGTGGCCCATACTGCTGGCGTTTAACATTCTTATCATCTCCGCCCTGTTCATTTGGGGCGTCGAGGGCGACACCGGCAATAAGAGCTGGTTCCGCTTCGGCAGCATCGGCATTCAGCCCACAGAGCTGGTAAAGATAAGCTTCACCCTGCTTTTCGCCAAGCAGATGAGCTTCCTGCACAATTCCAACCGCGGCATCAGCTCACCCATCTCCATGCTGCAGATGGTAATTCACCTGCTTTTCATGTTCGCCCTTATCATCGCCACCTCCGCCGACCTCGGCTCCGCCCTTATATTCATCGCCATCTTCGCGGTCATGTGCTTCGCCGGCGGCGTGCGCATAATATGGTTCCTGCTGGGAATAGGCGCGGTGGCAGCGCTGGCTCCCCTGGCGTGGAACAATTTCCTCAGCGATTACCAGAAGGCGCGAATCATGGCCCCCTACTTTCCCGAAACCGTTGACCCCACCGGCCTTGGCATAACATGGCAGGTGAACCACAGCAAGATAGCTCTCGCCTCCGGCGGCTTTTGGGGGCAGGGCTTCATGAACGGCACTCAATCCCAGTCCGATGCTCTTTTCGCCAAGCACACCGACTTCATCTTCTCCGTTGCCGGCGAGGAATTCGGTGCTATCGGCTGCGTTGTCATCATCATTCTGCTGCTGACGGTTATAATCCGCTGCATATACATCGGCCTTAAGTCCAACAACTACATGAACACAGTTATCTGCTGCGGCATGGCGGCAATGCTGGGCTTTCAGACCTTCGAAAACATCGGCATGTGCCTTGGCCTCACCCCGGTCATCGGTCTTACGATACCCTTCCTCAGCTACGGCGGCTCCTCGATAATATCCTGTTACGCCGCCATCGGCATAGTATCCGGCATAAGAATACGCCCCAACCCTATAAGAAGATATAGATATTAAAGGAGAAAAGCCATGAGAAACATCATCGACCAATCCCTTCTTGACAAAATCGAAGCTCTTGAGCTCAGCGAAAATAACATCGCCTGGCGCAGCGCTATGCGCGCCGCCGGCTACAAGGTATACGCCGACCGCGAGCGCTGGACAGTAAAGTCATGGCTTGAGACCGAGGGCGAGGATATTCAGATCCGCCGCGCCAAGCTTCTTGCCTGCGTACTTGACAACATTGAGATAAAGATACACGACTTCGACGAGATCGTAGGTCGTCCCACTCCCGGCGTTATCGGCTGCGCCACCGCCATCGACACCTGCGGCGACTATATTCCCGACATCTGGAGCGACAAGGGCAGCATCAGCGCCACCATGGACGCCGAAGCAGCCGCAGACGCAGAGGATATCCGCATTCTCCGCGCCAGCGTAAATACCTTCCGCGGCAAGACCTTCCCGGAGCTCACTCACAAGGCGTGGGAAGCACTTGTTGGCGACTGGGTAAAGGATGCCGAAGCAGCCAAGCTAAAGGACCCCGGCATTGACGCAGGTATTACCGCCCAGTCCACCTCCATAATGAACTGGAGCAAGATCCTTCGCGTAGGTCTGCGTGGCTACATAAACGAGGCCACGACGAACATCGACCGCTACATTGAGCAGCAGGGTCGAGACGTAAACAAGATATATTTCTGGCAGAGCTCCATTATCGTTCTTGAGGCTGCTATTCGCCACGCTCACCGCTATGCTGAGCTGGCAGAGAAAATGGCTGCCGCCGAAACCGACGCAGCACACAAGGCAAAGCTTGAAAAGATAGCCGCCGTATGCCGCCGCGTTCCCGAAAATCCCGCCCGCAGCTTCCATGAGGCTCTGCAGTCCATGCAGTTCTGCAATCTTGCAAAGATGATGGAAAACCCCTCTCAGAACAACTGTCACTGGGGTCGCGGCGACCAGTATCTCTATAACTTCTTCATCAATGACTACGAAAACGGCGTAGCTCTTGAGGAAATGGCTTCTCAGTTGGCCGACCTTATCGGCCGTTGGGGCACTCAGACTATGGTTTCCAACTCCACACAGAAGGAGTCCCATCAGATCAACTTCGGCATCAACAACGTAATGCTCTGCGGTCTTAATAAGTACAACGAGGACTGTTCCAACGAGCTGAGCTACCTCTTCCTCCACCTTGTCGGTAAGCTGCAGCTTTCCTCCCCCACTGTGGGACTGCGCTGGAACAGCAAGCTGCCCGATTGGATAATGAAGAAGGCTATCCGCACCAATATGGAGACCCGCGGCGGTATTCCTCTCTTCGAAAATGACGAAGTGCTTATCGCCAGCTACGTCCGCGACGGCATTCCCTTTGAAGAAGCCGTTGAATGGGGCGGTCTCGGCTGCGTATATCCCTGTATTCCCACCCGCGCCGAGCATTACGGCGCAGAGGGCGTGGCTGCCATCAACCTTGCAGGTCTGCTGCACATGGCTCTGCACAACGGTTATGACATCAACGGCAAGCAGACCGGTGTAGCCACCGGCGACCCCAGAACCTTCACCACCTTTGAGATGCTTTACGAGGCATTCCTCAAGCAGCACAAATTCCTCAGCCACCGGGTCATGTGGCTGGGCGGCATTGCCCGCGACACTCAGGGTCTTTATTACCGCACTCCCCTGCTCTCCACTTTGAGCATCGAAGCGAGCATGAAGCTTGGTCAGGACGTAATGATCGCTCACCCCGATTACTCTCTCTACGGAATGTCCGACCGCGCCATCACCGACGTTGCCGACTCTCTTTTTGCCATCAACGAGCTGGTTTACAAGAGCGGCCGCTACACCGTGGATCAGCTGATTACCTATCTTGACTCCAATTTTGAATGTGAAGGCGGCGAGGCTTTCCGTCAGCTCTGCCTCAATCAGCCCAAGTACGGCAACGGTATCGAAGAAGTTGACGCACTGGTAAAGCGCATCAGCATCGACTCCGCCGCCATTATCCGTTCCTACGACAACGCCCCCTTCCCCCGCTACATGATTTCCCGCGAGGGTCTTTCCTGGCATTACTTCGGTGGTCTCGGCGTAGGTGCCCTGCCCAACGGCAGAAAGGCTCTCGAGCCTCTCAACGACGGCTCACTTTCCCCCATGCGCGGCGCTGACACCAACGGCCCTACCGCGGTTCTCGCCTCCGCCTGCGCGGCAGATTTCAACTCCGTCTGCTACGCCGCCGTTCTCAACCAGAAGTTCTCCGCTTCCATTCTCAACAGCGAGGACAGCATTGATAAGCTCATCGCCTACACCAACACCTACATGAGTGAGGGCGGCTCCCACATCCAGTACAACATCGTTGACTCCGAGGATCTGAAGATAGCCAAGGCCGAGCCTGAGAAGCACTCCGACCTGATAGTCCGTATCGGCGGCTTCAGCGCATACTTCGTGCAGCTCTCCCCCGCTATTCAGGACGACGTTATCTACCGCAGCGAACAGAATTTCTAATAACAAGCCACACCGCCGGGTATCAAAGATACCCGGCGGTAAGTTTTTCACATATCATTCCCGAATCGGCTTCACAAACACTGCATCGTTATTCTTCGCTACAATGTCATCCCTCTTTTTATATCCGTGATTCAAATAAAACTTTTCGGCACTATCGGTTGTCAGTATGCTCTGCACTACCTCATTATCCAAAAAGTATTGCTCTGCGAGGGTGAGAAGCTGTGTTCCGTATCCCATATTTCTGCAATCCTCACGCACCCAAAACTCCCTTATAAATCCGTAATGCTCCTTGAAAAACCAGCTTTTTGACTCAATTATTTGACATTGAATAAATCCAACCACATTCTGATTTTCGTCTATCTTTAAAAATGCAACATTGTTGCCTCTGTTCATTTCCTCCCACAGGTCTCCCCAGCATGAAACGTTTACCCCCAGCTCCGCGCAATAAGTCTTAAATGCCCTTTGAAAAACAAGGTTGTCAAAATCAGTTACAAATAAATCGTGCATATAAATCCTCCATATAAACAGAAAAGTGTTCTCCGAAAAGAGAACACTTGGATTTCAGCATACGCAGCAAACATCACTTACAGAGCTGCCAATAGGTCGCGAATGACTGATATTCTCACTTCGGATACTATATTTACCATGTCATTCACCTACCTTTCTTCATTAGCTTAATTATATCAAGCCGTTTCTCTTTGTCAAGACAAAAGGACTGCCCGCAGGCAGTCCTTTTTTGTTTATTACTTATGGTGTCTTACAAGGCCGAATACCTTGGCGATTTCCATAACCACCAGAGGCACGAGGCAGAGACCCACGCCAATGAGATACATCTTTGCAGGGAGAAGAACAAGACCAAAGGGTCCGCTAAGGGGAGTAAACATTACAAGGGCAACAAGGATAATAGAGGTCAGCGCGGCCATATTAAGCTTCTTATTGCCGAAGAAGCCATGACGGAACAGGGAACGCTCAGAACGCATATTGTATGCCTGAACGATCTGAGAGAGCGCAAGAACCATGAAGGCCAGAGTCTGACCGCCCTCGATGGAGTTGGTCATGGTCTTGCCGAGATAATATGCGATAAGAGAGATCAGACCGAACATAAGACCCTGCAGACCGATCTGAATGCCGAAGCCATGGGCGAAAAGGCCCTCGTCCTTAGGCTTGGGAGCGCGATCCATAATATCCTTCTCAACAGGCTCCATACCCAGCGCAATTGCGGGCAGGCTGTCGGTAACGAGGTTTATCCAAAGCAGCTGCATGGACATAAGGGGCGATTCGTGCCACATGAGCATGGCGGCGAAAACGGTGATAACTTCGCCAATATTGGTTCCCAGCAGGAATCCGACAACCTTCTTGATGTTTGCGTAGATGCCGCGGCCCTCGCGGACTGCGTCAACGATAGTGGCAAAATTATCATCGGAGAGGGTCATATCCGCAGCGCCCTTTGCAACGTCGGTGCCGGTGATACCCATGGCGCAGCCGATGTCGGCAGCCTTGAGTGCGGGAGCGTCATTTACGCCGTCACCGGTCATGGAAACTACCTGACCTCTGTGCTGCCATGCCTTGACTATGCGGATCTTATTCTCGGGAGAAACGCGGGCATAGACGGAAATTTCAGGTACCTGCTCATAGAGCTCTGCGTCATTGAGTTCGTCAAGCTGGGTGCCGGTCATTGCGCGGTCGCCCTCTTCCATTATGCCCAGTTCACGGGCAATAGCTGAAGCTGTTACAACGTGGTCACCTGTTATCATAACGGGCTTGATGCCGGCCTTACGGCATACGGCAACAGCAGCCTTAGCCTCAGGTCTGGGAGGATCTATCATACCGACAAGACCCATGAGAGAAAGACCGTTTTCCAGTTCCTCGCTGGTAGGGTTAGCGGATATTTCGTCAACCACCTTGCAGGCAATGGCCAAGACACGGAGAGCATCGGCGCTCATAGCCTCGTTCATTTTGGTGGCAGTCTCGATATCTCCGCTGATGCAGCGGCTTGCCATGACGTCAAAGGCGCCCTTCACGATAACGACCTTCTTACCTTCCATAACATTTACGGTGGTCATAAGCTTTCTGTCGGAATCGAAAGGCAGTTCCGCAATACGGGGGCTCCGCTTATTCAGTTCGTCCTTGGTCATACCGTTCTTATAAGCGGCAACGATGATGGAAGTCTCAGTAGGATCACCGATATGCTGCTCCTTATCGCCATCGAATACAACGGAACCGTCGCAGCAGAGAACACCGCAAGCCACAAGGCGGCGCACCTCGTTGGAGTTATCGTCGCTGATATCTTCGGTCTCGTCCTTGCCGTTTACCCATGCCTTGACGAGGGTCATGCGGTTTTGAGTGAGAGTACCGGTCTTATCGGAGCAGATGATGGAGGCGCAGCCAAGAGTCTCAACAGCGGGCAGGCGGCGAATGATAGCGTTCTTCTTTGCCATACGCTGAACGCCGATGGAAAGAACGATGGTAACGATTGCGGGCAAACCCTCGGGAATAGCGGAGACGGCAAGGGATACGGCTGTCATGAATATCTCCATGACGGGGATATCGTTGAGCACGCCAACAATGAAAATAATAGCGCAGGCGGCCAGCGCTATGATGCCCAGATACTTGCCAAGGTCGGCCAGCTTCTTCTGCAGAGGCGTCTGACCCTCCTCCTCGTTTTCAAGGAGGTTTGCTATCTTACCCATTTCGGTATTCATACCGGTGGCGGTTACTATGGCAGTACCGGCGCCATAGGTTATGGAGCAGCCGGAGAAAACCATATTGGTACGGTCGCCAAGGGGAGCCTTGCTGTCCACTTCGGCAGCAGCGTCCTTTTCTGAGGGAACGGATTCGCCGGTAAGCGCGGATTCCTCGCTTTTGAGGCCTGCACTGTGGAGAATGCGCGCATCGGCGGGAACGAAATCGCCGGCTTCAAGCTTGATAATATCGCCGGGAACAAGATCCACTGCGTCGATCACGGTTTCGTGACCGTCTCTTATAACACGCGCTTTAGGCGCGGAAAGGCTCTTAAGCGCGTCCAGCGCCTTTTCCGCCTTGCTTTCCTGCATTACGCCCATTATCGCATTGATAACCACGATAAGGATTATAAGCAGCGGCTCAAAAAACGCATGTCCGCCTCCCTCGGTAAAGGCAATAACGAAAGAAACGATTGCCGCGGCGATAAGAATGAGGATCATTACGTCCTTGAACTGATCCAAAAAACGCTGAAACATGGTTTTCTTTTTCTTTTCACGCAGCTTGTTGGGGCCGAACTCGGTAAGCTTTTGGGCAACCAAAGCCTGTGTAAGACCGGTTTCAGGATTTGACTGAAGCACTTTGATTACATTTTCCTTGATTTCACTGTGAAATACCAATTCCAAATCTTCCTTTCTGAAATTTTATATCTATTTTACTATATTCTGCCTTAAAAGTACATTGTTATTTCCTTTTTTTACACCGAATAGATTTTATAGTATATGCGAAAAGTAAAATCAATATAAATTGAAGATAGATCCAGCACTGAAAGGATAAAATTAAAAAACCCTTTTGTCAATGACAAAAGGGTTTTTGGAGCGGGCGACGAGGCTCGAACTCGCTACCTCCACCTTGGCAAGGTGGCG
>CAYYLZ010000021.1:0-31219 GCA_964472725.1 uncultured Oscillospiraceae bacterium | reverse complement strand
GCGCCCACGGCTATGCGATGGGCTATAACTATAACGGCAAGCTGCGCTCCAAGGAACTGCTGCTTAAAGAGAACGGGGAAGTGGTAATGATCCGCCGCGCCGAAACCCCCGAGGATTATTTCGCAACTCTTAAATTCTGATATTCAGTCACTTTCGCGTCACTTTTACGAAGAAAGGGTAGGAGAATATGAACGTAGCTGAAATTTTCGGTTCAAATGTATTCAGCGAATCCGTAATGAAAGAACGCCTCCCCAAAAAAGTTTTTGACGAGGTAATGCATGTAATGAAGAACGGCGGACAAATCAGTATGGCTTCCGCCGACGTAGTTGCCAACGCCATGAAGGATTGGGCTGTGGAAAAGGGTGCAACCCACTATTCTCACTGGTTCCAGCCCCTTACCGGCATTACCGCCGAAAAGCACGACGCTTTTATAACCGTGCCCGAAAACGGAAAGACTCTGCTTCAACTTTCCGGCAAGCAGCTTATTATGGGCGAGCCCGATGCGTCTTCGTTCCCCTCCGGAGGTCTGCGCGCCACTCATTACGCACGCGGCTATACCGCATGGGATATAACCTCTCCTGCCTTTGTAAAAGAGCAGGCAGCCGGTGTTATCCTGTGTATTCCTACTGTGTTCGTTTCTTATACCGGCGAGGCTCTAGACCAGAAAACGCCTCTCCTGCGTTCTATGGAAGCCATAAACGAGCAGGCTATGCGTATAGTACGCCTGTTTGGCGATACTTCCGCAACCAAGGTAGTTGCTTCTGTAGGTCCCGAGCAAGAATACTTCCTCGTTGACAGACAGAAGTACCTCAAGCGCCGCGACCTTATCTATACCGGCCGCACGCTGTTCGGCGCCCCCGCACCCAAGGGTCAGGAGCTCGAAGACCAGTACTTCGGCTCTATCCGTGAACGTGTCGGTGCTTACATGAAAGACCTCAATATCGAGCTGTGGAAAATGGGCATCACCGCCAACGCCCAGCACAACGAGGTCGCTCCCGCCCAGCACGAAATGGCTCCCATCTACACCGCAGCCAATATTGCGGTTGATAACAACCAGCTTGCAATGGAAACCATGAAGCGCGTCGCAACAAGACACGGACTTGTATGCCTGCTTCACGAAAAGCCCTACGCGGGCGTAAACGGCAGCGGTAAGCATAACAACTGGTCTATCGGCACGGACACCGGCGATAATCTGATTGACCCCGGTGATGATCCCAGCAGCAACCTGCGTTTCCTACTTATCCTGGCCTGCATAATGAAGGCTGTGGATACCCACGCAGACCTGCTCAGACAGTCTTCCGCCAACGTTGGTAATGACCATCGTCTTGGCGCTGATGAAGCGCCCCCTGCAATTATTTCCATTTTTCTCGGCGACCAGCTGGAGGACATTGTAGACCAGATTGTAAAACACGGCACCGCAGATGCAGCCAAAAAGGGCGGCACACTCGACACCGGTGTTTCCTTTGTGCCCCTGCTCAACAAGGACGCTACCGACAGAAACAGAACTTCGCCTTTCGCTTTTACCGGCAATAAGTTTGAGTTCAGAATGGTCGGCTCTTCCGATTCCATAGCTTCTGCCAACACTACTCTTCACGCCGTTGTTGCCGAAGCATTCTGCGACGCTGCCGATATTCTCGAAAAGTCCGATAACTTCGACGAGGACGTAAAGAAGCTCATCGCAGAATACATGACCAAGCATCAGCGTATTCTTTTCAAGGGCAACGGATATTCCGAAGAGTGGGTAGAGGAAGCCGCAAGACGCGGTCTGCCCAACCTCCGTTACATGGTGGACACCGTTCCCGCCCTTACCACAGATAAGGCGGTAAAGCTTTTTGAAAAGTTCAATATCTATACCCGCGCAGAGCTTGAATCCCGCGCCGAGATCATGTACGCCACTTACTCCAAGTCCATCAACATAGAGGCGCAAACCATGATTCACATGGCCGGTAAGCATTACGTTCCCACGGCGGTTACATACACCACCAAACTCGCTCAGTCTATTGCCGCGGTAAACGCAGTGGGTGTGGATTCCAGCGTGCAGCAGGAGCTTCTCGCCGATTGCACAGTTCTGCTCAAGCGCATGAAAGAAGCCCTTAAGAAGCTGATTGCCGATACAGAGGCAGTCACAAAGATACAGGACGTATGTGAAATGGCTCACGCCTTCCACGACATTATCGTGCCCGATATGGTTCAGCTCAGAACTCCTGTTGATGAGCTTGAACTGTTCGTAGACAAGAAAGAGTGGCCCGTTCCCACCTATGGCGACCTTATGTTCGAGGTATAAGCTGTTGCTTTTTCGCCGTATATTTGTTAAAATAACGATATAGTGAAAATGAGGTGTCCTGCAGGATACCTCATTTTTTGAAAACCCACTGAAATGTGAGGTGCAATGAATGAATTTTGGATTTGTAAAAGTCGGAACCGCTGTGCCCGATATCATAGTGGCCGATTGCAAAAACAATACTCAACGCATAATTGAGGCTGTAAACGAGGCGGCTGCCAGGGGAGTGAAGGTGCTTTGCTTCCCGGAGCTTTGCGTTACCGGCTCCACCTGCGCCGACCTTTTTTATCACACAACACTTCTGAACGCCGCGAAGCGCTCGGTTCTCGAAATTACAAACGCCAGCTGCGGCAAGGATATGCTTGTGGCCGTAGGTTTCCCTTTACAGCACTGCGCTAAGCTTTATAACTGTGCCGCAGTGATTTACGACGGCAAAATACTTGGCATCGTTCCTCAGACTCACACCGGCAAATATTTCGCTCCCGCACCCGAGCACAACGCCGAAATCTCATTCGGCGACAGGGAAGTGCCTTTCGGCAGTAAGCTGATATTCCACTGCCAAAATATCCCCGATCTTGCTGTAAGTGTCGAAATCGGCAAGGATCTTTGGTCTGCAGAAAGCCCCTCCGAAAAGCATACCGCAGCCGGTGCAATGGTTATCCTCAATCTTGCGGCAGGCGGCGAAATAATAGGGAAGGCTGACTATCGTCGCTCTCTTATATCTGTCCAGTCGGCCAAGCTGTCCTGCGCTTATATCTACGCAGGAGCAGGGGAGGGTGAATCCACCCAGGACATGGTGTTTGCGGGACATTCGATTATCTGCGAAAAAGGCAGAATTCTTGCCGAAAGCAAACTCTTCGAAAACTCAATGCAGACCACTGATATCGACCTCGAGCGACTTGTTTATGACCGCAGCAAATCCGGCTACAGCTCTATATGTGACGAATATGACATTGTTTCTTTCAGCTTTGCCTCCACGGACAATAAGCTCAAGAGAAAGATAGCGCAGTATCCTTTTGTGCCTGATTGCCTGCAACGCAGAAACGCGGTATGCGAAGAAGCTCTCACAACACAGGCTATGGGACTCAAAAAGCGCATCGAGCACACCAAGGCAAAATCTGCTGTAATTGGCGTTTCCGGAGGCCTTGACTCCACCTTGGCAATACTTGTCGCAGTCAAAGCCTTTGATATGTGCAATCGCTCGCGAAAGGACATCGTTGCTGTAACTATGCCTTGCTTCGGCACGACTGCGCGTACCAAATCCAACGCCGAAAAACTCTGCGAAAGTCTTGGCGTAACCCTTAGAACTGTTGATATTTCCGAAGCTGTAAAGGTACACTTCAAGGACATCGGACAAGCTGCGGATAATTACGACGTAACCTTTGAAAACGCGCAGGCTAGAGAGCGCACTCAGGTTCTTATGGATATATCCAATCAGACCGGCGGCTTTGTAATCGGCACCGGCGACCTTTCGGAGCTGGCACTGGGTTGGGCAACCTATAATGGCGACCACATGTCCATGTACGGCGTAAACGCTTCCATCCCCAAAACCCTTATCCGTCATATCGTTAAATACGCAGCAGACACCGCAAGGGAAGAGGGGCTTGGTGAAATACTGCAGAGCATACTCGATACCCCTGTCAGCCCGGAGCTTTTACCTCCCGAGAACGGCGATATTTCTCAAAAGACCGAAAATATCGTAGGGCCTTATGATCTCCATGACTTTTTCCTTTATTACATTGTTCGTTATGGTTTTTCTCCCGCGAAAGTTCTTCATCTTGCGGCTCATGCATTTGACGGAGTATTTGAATACGACGTAATAAAATCCTGGCTGAAAATCTTTATAAGAAGATTTTTCGCGCAGCAGTTCAAGCGTTCCTGTTTGCCGGACGGGCCTAAAATCGGAACAGTATCTTTGTCGCCGCGCGGCGATTGGAGCATGCCCAGCGACGCAATAGCCGCCGAATGGCTGGCCGAACTTGAATAAAACAGCATAGGGAAGGGCTTTTTTGCCCTTCCCTTATCTCGGCAAGTTGGTTCACAAAATAATAATTTTACGAACCAAAAAGCCAATTCCTAACAGTAAAAGGAAAATCTAAAAAAAAAAGGAGAAAAACTATGGTAGTAAAAGTAATTGGCAAACAGCATATGGAAGGTGTCTCTAAAAAGACCGGCAATGAATATAACATCAATATTATTCACTGCATTGCTCGTGATCCCCAGGTCAACGGCTACGCCGCAATGAATGTAACCTTGAACGCGAAGGATTATCCCAGTGACACTATTATTCTCGACAAGGAGTATAACATTGATTATGGCCCTCGCGGCTATGTTGTCGGCTTTACTCGCGTTCCCGAGGCGGCAAAGTAAACAATGATTGATTTTATCATTGTTTTGATTGTACTCGAGGTTATCGTTAGCCTCGCATTGTGCATTGTCAAACTTTGGAAAGATATAAAGGGTGATAAAAAAGTCAAGTGATTTTGTGCCTATTGGTATAGCCTTTATATCTATCGCTATTCAGTGTCCATTTCTCGTATTGGCCACGAAGCTTATCTGTGATGTTAGCAAGTTGCTTGCCGAAGCATCTGCGCTAAATGAAAAGTTTGAAAGGTTGGAAGCAATCTATGCCGAAAACACACCTTGAAAGCGAGCACCCGTGTGAAAGTTATCCGCGGTATTGTCCGCGTTGTAAATTTAAGCCGTGGTGTCTGCTTGTAAATCAAGCGCCGCACCCCGCTCCCCCGCGTCCCCCGCCGCCTACAAAAATGTAAATAAATGTCAGCCCCGCAGACGCGCGGAGCGCGTCTGCGGGGCTGACGCTTGGGGTATAGTATTACCCCCAAGCAAATACATGTATTTTTTGTATTTTGTATTTTGTAGGTGAAAAAAATGGAAGATAACACCCAAGGCCGTAAATGGCAATTAACGATAAACAACCCCGCTGAACACGGCATAACTCGTGATACCCTCATTGGCTTGCTTCAAACTTTGGGTAATCGTGCTTACTTCTGTCTTTGTGATGAATGCGGTGAGAATGGTACGTATCATTTTCATGTGTTCATCTTCCGTCCCTCGGCTCTCAAATTCAGCCAACTAAAACAGCTTTTTCCCACTGCTCATATCGAGCGTTGTATCGGCTCTTGTCAAGAAAACCGTGCTTATGTCCTTAAAGACGGTGATAAGTACAATAAAGACGAAAACGGTTTTTATGAGTATATCACAAGCAAGGGCCAGACGAAAAAAGGTCAAAATTTTGGTAACTTCTTTGAAAACACCGAATTGCCTGATGAAAAAGCGGCGTCTAAAAATAATGCTTCTCGCGTCGTTGAAATGATACAGATTGGAGCGACAGATGAAGAAATTGTTGAACAAGTTCCCTCGACTTACCGTGACTTGGACAAAATTCAACGTTTGCGCTCAACGTATCGGGATAAACATTTCCGCTCTACTTGGCGTGATTTGGAAATAACGTATATTTTCGGTAAAACTGGCTCTGGTAAAACACGCGGTGTAATGGAGCAGTACGGCTATGAGAACGTCTACCGCGTAACCGATTATTCTCACCCTTTCGATACCTATGAGGGTCAAGACGTTATCATTTTTGAAGAGTTCCGTAGCAATATCAAGTGCGGCGATATGCTCAACTATCTTGACGGCTATCCCCTGTTACTCCCAAGCCGTTATTATAATCGCCAAGCCTGTTACACAAAGGTCTACTTAATTTCAAATTGGTCGCCCAACTTGCAGTATAACAGTATGCGTGATGAAGATAAAGAAGCGTTCTTCCGCCGCATGACGAAGATCATCGAATATGTATCATCTGACATGCAGTTAGAATACCCCTCGTATAATGAATATCTGTATAGTCAGCGTTATGGAAAATTACCATAAGGAGTGTGTAAAATGGCTAAAGCTCACGCAGAATTTATAGTCGCCTGTTTCGTTGTTTCTTCCAAATGGGAGAAAATGTCCGAAGATGAGAAACTTCAATTTTATAATGAGTGCGTTAAGCGCTTCGGCGTTGACGTTATACGTCAAACAGTCACCGAGCTAACAAATGAGGATAAGTTGCTCAACGTAATCGACTATTGTCGAGAACAGCTCTCCTCTTCTGTTTAATATATCTTCTCCTGTTCTCCTACCCGTTTTATTTGGGTGAACGTTCAAGCGTTCACCCAAATAAAAAACCATTGCATTTGAAAATGCACATACAAGACTCACCTCCAACTTCATCAATACTCCCAACATTCGCTCTGTTGTATGTGCATTTTCAAGTGTAATATAACGTGGGATAGTGTAACGGCAACACACAAGCTTCTGAGGCTTGAGATACTGGTTCAACTCCAGTTCCCGCAACCATAGCGCGTATTGTCCTTGGACGCGCTTACACTCCTTTCTTTGCATGAGGGTGCTTTTTTTCAGTCTCTTTCTTCACCCTCATGCAGAGTTTAATTACTTTCTTTAGGTGGTGTGCGTATGAACACTAAAAAGCTTATAACCGTAATTGCAGTTGTATTCATACTCTCTGCTATGCTTTGCGTTTCTGCTTTTGCGTTTGATAATTTATCCGACCTTGATGGCGATGGTCTATATTTTTATGGTGGTGTTCTTGCGGGCCCTCTCCCCTCCGCAGATAGCGAACATTCCGTAGCTACTATTTTTTGGGGCTCTGGTGATATGAAACTTATTCTTGCGCTCCATTCCGGTTATTCTTTTGTAGGCGCGGATATTTGGAGTATTGGTGACAATGCGTTGTTCTATTCGTGTACTTATGGTGACGATACATGGACACCCACTACTTATACTAAATATTCACTTGATACGTTGGATATTCTTTATTCTAACGTATCAGCTACATCGGATACAGGCAGCAGTATATCCTCTGGTACTATAGTTCCTGCTAGTGGTTCCCATACTACCACTTTTATAACTCAGTACGATAAGGATTATGTAATTGAAGATTTTGGTTCTTTTCCATATGTTCATGTTCCTATTAGTATCGAACTTGAAAAGCCTATGTATATGCTTTTATCCGTTATCGGACAACCTGTGATTATACCCGTTGTCAGTTATGACCTTACTTTCGGTGAGGGGCTTATTTATGCTTTTGAAGTTTTAAGTGATGAACTTGGTACCGACCCCGATAATGTTTTGGCTCTATATTTTAGTCCTGAATGTGTGGCGGATGCCGATATGGAACCGGGTCTTTATGTAGCATATTACTTGTGGCAAGTTATAGGCTTTGTAGAACCCGATGCATATATCGAGTTTGAACCCGACAATAATTCTTTAGTCCCTCTTGGTGAACCTGTCAATTTTGACGCTGTCCTCGTTGGCTCTTTCGATGGTTATACAGATTATGACCTTGGCGTATATCCCGAGGAAATAGTAACTGATGTCACCTATAATTTTTCAACTTCTGTAAGTATTACGTTTGGCGAAAACGCCGAAACGCCTGTTCTCGTTCTTGCGACTTTTTATTCCGACACACAATTTCCTACATTTGGTTATTCTGTCGTATACACGTTAGAAGCTCCCCCCGATGAGGGCGGTAGTGATGATGGTGACGATGACCCTCAGCCGCCCTTTGGGGTGGCTGATATATAAAACCTCATGTAACGTCTATATCTATTGACCTTGGTTCGGACTATTATCTCGAACGTGGTCAATCTGTAACCCTCACTGCTATTGATAATAACGGTAACGCTGTTAATTGCAATTGGTATGACGGTGACGGTAATTCTCTGAAAGACGATAGTTCTAATCTTTCACTTTCTGCGCCTAACGGTTTTCCTTACGGTGTTGCTGCTTATGTTGCGAAATACGTTGACGATGAAAGTATAACTGCGACTATCGCCGTTCATGTAGTCCCTGTTACTACTCGCCTTACCCCCTCTTCCGCTGAGATATCTGTAGGCGATACAGTTACATTTACTTCAACTGACGGTGACGGAGAATTGCTTTTAACTGCTTGGTATGTAAATGACGTTCTTCAAAATGACGTTCAGTTCACTGCTACTTTTTCTTATACTTTCGATACCGCAGGAACGTATGTTATAAAGGCTTATTCTTACTATTACGATGACCCCATTTATAATACATCTACCGTTACCGTTACCGCTGATGATAGCGGCACTACAGACCCCGACCCCGACCCTGAACCCAGCGAAAGTCCCGACCCCGACCCCGAACCCAGCGAAAGTCCCGACCCCGACCCCGAACCCTCGGACGATGGCGGCGAAACAACTGGTGATTGGGTAACAAATACACAAATGAACACTTCGCAGAGTTCACAGACTTCTACTATAATTGCGTCCATTGAAAGTGAAAGTACCATTATTCAAAACGCAGTTAAATCCCTTGAAACTACACTTTCAAATTCCGCAATTCTCGACTATCTCAAACAATCACTTACTTTTCGTGACTTTGACTTTGCGACTGGCGAGCTGAGTACAACTACGAATACTTATGAAGGTATCGTTCCTTTGTTCGCTCATTGGGCGCAGAATGTTGAAGAGTATCTTGGTATACTCGTTGAAGCCCGTGGTAATGAAGTGGAAGAGAGTGTAAAAGAGCAAACGACTGGTTTTTGGGATATTCTTCTCGGCCTGTTTAAGCCTAAAGACAACGGCGATAAGGCAAATGCTAATACGGACGATTTGAATACTGTTCTTGGTATTGGTCAAGATGTGCAAAGCTATTTTGATGCGGGTGGCAATATAACGGATTTTGCTTCTGTTTTTAACAGTGAAGATACATGGGCTTGGTTTGGTGACGCTGTTGCCAGCGAAATTGATAATGTTCCTTCTACTTATTCCCGCGAGATTATTATTGATTATCGTGCCGAAGTCTATAACGAATTTTATCAAAATGTCCTTGGCAGAAATTGGGGTGGTTAAATGCTTGGTATAAATAATATGGTTATTGCGTGGCAAGCCATTTATTCACATTTGCCGCTGCCCTTGCGTTCCCTTATAAGCATATCAGTTGCCGCTTTGTTTCTTGTTGTGCTTTTTCAAACTATTAATCATATAAGGAGTTGACGCTTTGAATATCGGTATGTTTTGGGCAACTTTCTTTGGTTGGATGCCGCCCATTTTATTCGTCCTTTTTTTAGGCTTTATCTATTTCATGCTTCTTGTCCTTGTATTCAAGCTTGTCGCTTTTGTCATGGACGTTATTCCATTTATATAAGGGGGCTATTCCATGACGCAAGACGCTATTATGGTTTTGGAAGTTCTTTTCGATACAATATGGCAACTCTTTAATTCTTGGCATATTCCCGGCACACGGGTCACGCCTGCTGCTGCCTTTTTGTTTCTCCTTTGTGCGTCTATTGGGTTGAAATTTCTTGGCCGTATTATTGGTATTTCAGTTCCTCTTGAAGAAGCTGTAGCGGCTCAACGTGATTTGTCCGCTGTTGTCCGTTCTCGGCGATATCCTCGTAACGCTGTCCATTCTAATGTTATTATGCAAGGCGGTCGAGATGGTTTTGATCCTCAACTTCCTTCACATTACTAAAAAAATACCTCGGTAGTCCGAGGTATTAAAGGAATATAAATCTTCCGATTATTCCAAATATTAGGAATGCGAGCATAGCGATTATAAATAATCCTGCAATTATTATAATCGGGAGTGCTGCTATGAATTTAACTCGTTTCTTTTTCTTTTCCCATTCTTTCCATTTGTGGTAATCATATTCCACTTCTTCTTGAAATGAACTAAATTCTCTCTTCCCCATTTGCTCCAACTCCTTATGTAAAATTAGGTGGTGTCCTATGAAAAAAAGTATATCACTTGTATTCGTTCTTTGTCTACTGTTTTCTTTGGCTATTCCCGCTTTCGCCGCTGATGATGTTTATACCGTCAGTGAAGAAACGGAGATCATCGAAGATGGTACAAGCGTCTACGTTGACAATAACGTAACAATCACCCAAGGCCGTGATTTACTCACGGGTGTGTCTACATACTCAGCGCGTGAAATTACCGCCGCAGAGACTACGGGACTAAAGTCCGCTATGCTCTCTGTTCTCGGTAGTTATGATGCAATCGTGGTCGAATACGAATATACCAACGATGGCGATAACGCTATAACTTATGAGCGTACAGTTCAGCCCGATTATGTATGGATAGCGTCCGCAGTTCTTCTAATCTGCTTCATTGTCTGCCTGTTTAAAATGGGGGTGGCCATATGCAAACGATGATGAATTTTTGTATGTGGGCGCTCAGTGAGCTGCCCGCTTTTTTGATGAGTGAACCCATCTGTTATTTCGTGGGTATCGCCTTTGTTCTTGTGATTGTCGGTGTGATAAAAAGCATCGTCAATATAAATCGTTTTTGATAGTGCATATTCAAAAACAAATTAATTAAACTGAAAGGAATGATTTTTCAGACTGCAATCACTATCAGCTCTATTCTTGGCAATGTGACTGACTTCGTCACTGCCGCAATTGGTTGGGTTGGTTCTTTTGTAACTGCCATTACCAGTAACCCCCTTCTTCTCGTTTTCGTTATCGTTTCCTTTGTCGGCCTTGGTGTAGGTCTTCTGCGCCGCCTTATTCGTCTGTAATAGGGGGTGTGAAAAATGACTATGGCAACCGTGCTCAGTAACATTTCCCTTTTCGTCACTGAGGCTATTAAGTGGATTACCTCTTTTGTCGGTGTTATCACCGATACTCCTCTCCTGCTCTGCTTCGTAATCGTTAGCTTTGTAGGTCTTGGCGTAGGTCTTATCCGTAGACTTATTTCCCTCTAACCTCTCATATAGCCGCCGCCGCCCCTGTAGCGGCGGCGGCTGTTCTATTCTTTAGGAGTGTTCTTATGATATACTTTCTTTTAATCATTACCCTTGTAATTTCCCTTTGTGTTTTCCTCAGTGTCAAATACAATAACCCATATAAACTACTTTTCATCTTCGGTAAAAAAGGCGCAGGCAAGTCTACATTCATGGTTAAGCGCATGAAAAAAGACCTCAAGCGTGGTTGGAAAGTCTATACAGATATGGAAAGTATTAAACTTGAAGGAGTCCGTATAATTAACGTAAAGGACCTTAAAGACCATGTCCCCCCTCCTAACTCTGCGATATATCTTGAAGAGGTCGGCCTTACTTTCGATAACCGTAAATTCAAAGAGTTCGATGATGGCTATAATCGTCTAATGAAATATCTCCGTAAATATCGACTTAAAATGGATATGAACTCACAGGCTTTCGATGTAGATGTAAAAATTCGTAATCTTACCGATAGTATGGTACTCTGCACTTCCCTGCTTAACTGCATTTCTATTGTTCGTCCTATTCGCCGTTCCGTTACTCTCACCGCTCCTACCGGAGATAGTGAAAGCCGTATAGCTGATAAACTGGAGTTTGACCGTATATGGAATTGGCAGATAGTCTGGTTGCCTAAATATTTTAAATATTTCGATAGTTTTGACGCCGATAAACTTCCCCTTATAGATTACCGTGAAGTCCTTCCCCTCGGCGATACTCCTGTTAATGACCCTTTACCCGAAATAGAATTCACTTTCCCCGATTTAGACATAGAGGACGCTTCCCCCGCTGCCGACTTCCCCGAGATTGAATATACACTTTCAACGCTGAACACTGAGCCACCCGCAGAAACTCCCAACGATACGCACTTCGTATGACCGCCAAATTTCAACGCAGAACGCACTAAAAGCAACAACACGCCTTTTCACCATGCCAGAGAGAAAACGCATTACAGGTCAATTTTGCCAACTCCCACGACAACGGTATGCAGTTCCGGACGAAAAATGCCGCTGATTTGCAGTGCATTTCTCTCGTTCCCACCTGCCGCGTTTAAGCGGCTCGGCAGCGCCTTCGATACGCTCCCCCGCTCCCCCGCTCCCCCGCGCGCAGCGCAGCATAAAAAGACAGACCACAGGTTTTCGCCTGTGGTCTGTCTTTTTCAGTCTTTCCTTGTTGGTCTTTCCGTCACCCAGATTTTAACGCTGAAACTCTGTACGTTTGGGTGTGTGAACTGATATGCATCAATCCATTTTTTTAGGTGTTCAATCGGTAAATACTGCCTGTGCTCCGTGTAATTGTTCTTGCCGTAGTGGCAGCGAATAGACATATCATATTCTTGAAGTTGTTTCGCCATTGTCAAAAACCTTTCTATTTGTGTAAAGTCTTGTTTCGTCTGTTTCTCTCACCATGATGGCATGATAGCCGTTGGCCCGCAGTCCGTTTACTATGTCCTTTGCACAGTACATCGGCATGGGGATTGCTTTTCGGTATTCTTCCCACTCTGCAAATCGCTCACGGTTATTAACCCTTGTCACCCATTGCACAAGGTTTCTGTTAGTCATTACTCCAACATAGAAAAACGCTCTTTCATTTGCCATTTTCTATCGCTCTTTTCTCCCCGTATAGCCGTTAGGTCAGCTTTGAATATACACTTTCAAACTTCTTTCATCTGCTCCATACAGTCTCCGCAGATGATATTAACCTTCTTTGTGGCTCTCACGCTCTGTCCGCATTTCGGGCAAATTAGCTTTCTTGTGCTGCTCGGCTTCTTCGTTCCCCCTTTCGTTGGTGTAGGTGTTCCCGCCTTACCTCCTGCCGACGGTGGCGGAGTCCAGACCCCTCCCGCGCCCGCTCGGTTCATTTCAATCTCGCTCCACCCCTTTTCGATGATATAATCAATTAGCTGTTCTGTTGGTGTTGTGATTGTCCAACCATATGATTTGTGATGTTCAATATGTAGGCCGTGCGCCTCTGCCGTATCTCGGAACTGCTTGTTGTGGTAGCTGTAGCCCCTGCTTGTATCCTTGATGCCATTTGCCAAGTGGTAAAGATGCACCATTTCATGCATAATGGTTGCAACTACTTCTTCTATGGGTCTATTAATCGTTTCTGCTCCAAGGTTAAGCTCATGTCTTTCTTCGTCCTTCCGTTTCCATGTTTTAGCAACGCTTACATGACCATATGCGCTCGGTGTGCTTTGTATCGTGATTATTGGCTCTTCTAATTCCCCATTCCACCAGTCGCGGTTTAAATGTCCGAATATCTTTTCGAGATATCCCGCAGTTCTGCTTGTCTTGATTGTCTGCTTTATTTTCCAACCCTCCAGTATCTTTCTATTTCTTCTCTTGTGTATGGGGTAAACTTGTAGGGCGTGTACCCCTCGCATTTTTCGTTTATCTTGATTATCCTTTTAAGATAGTTGTTGCCCCGTTCCACTTCGATAATTGTTCCGTTCTTGTAAAAGACTTTTCTATTCATCTTCAAGTTCCTTTCCGCACCCTGTTTATCATTTTTAAGCAACGGTGCCTTTTCTCAAATTCTTTTTTTTATTTGGAAAAAGTTCCAAGTTATGCGTATTCTGTTTTCGAGGTTCAGTTCTCTTTATCACTTTTGAAGTTTCCGTATGCCTTTGACGGTGCAGGACTACAAAATGAGACAAAGTCAAAAGTTCGGGTTCTGCGTTCCCCCGCCGCAGATCCCGAACCAAGAAAAAATTTTTTTACCTTAAAACAATTCAATCAAAAAAATATTTTCCCTTTTGACTTTCGTCGAGGCTTTGTAGTACAAACAGGCTAAGGCATACGTTCAAAAGTTATAAAGTGAACACCGAAACAGTGACGCATAACGCAGGAACTCCAAATAAAAAAAAGCGTACCCCCCTAAAAGGGGGTACACCTCTTGAAAAAAACCCTCGTCCCCGCCGCGCGGAAGAGGGGGTAGAAAAAGACATCTGCGGTTCGCAGTAGTCGTATAAGTATGCATTTCTCTCAGTGGCTTTTTCTCAGGGGGAGACTTCCCCCGCAAAAAAAATTAAAAAAACTCTTGACAATCGAACACTTGTTCTATATATTATTTTATAGAATTATTATTACAGTTCGCTTTGCAGATTTTGTACTACTGAATAATAATTTCACGTATTTGCAGGTATGCTAAAAACGCCTGAGAGGGGATTTTAGGCTAAAATCGGCTTTTTAACCCCTTCTCAGGCACTTTCTGTGATTTTCCGTTTATTCGTCTTTATTCTGCAATCATAACCGCTGTATCCAGCGCAACAGTTATCATTTGCTGTAAGCTTGTCTGACGTTCTTCAGCTGTCAGCTTTTCGCTGCGGTACAGATGATCCGATATAGTACAAATCGCCAGCGCGTTTTTACCGCAGCGTGCAGCCGTTGCGTACAATCCTGCGGCTTCCATTTCTACAGCCAAAATCCCCATCTTACGCCAGGCATCGTTATCTCCGCTGTCGTCACTGTAAAATACGTCTGTGGACAGAATGTTTCCTACAACTGTATTCAGCCCCAGCCTTGCCGATGCTTCCTCGGCCGCTCTCAGCAGCTTGTAGCTTGCTATAGGCGCAAATGTGCCGGGCAGTTTATATTGGTTCATGAAATTAGAATCCGTAGACGCTCCCTGCGCCAAAACCACATCTCGCAGCTGAAGCTTATCACTGATAGCACCCGCAGTACCGATTCTTATAATATTCTCTACGCCGTACTCGTTGAAAAGCTCCCAGCTGTAAATTCCAATGGAAGGAATTCCCATACCGCTTGCCATAACGGTAACTTCCGCATTTTTCCATTTCCCGGTATAACCCTGAATTCCGCGTACATTATTGACCAAAACGGGATTTTCAAGGAAATTTTCCGCCACGTACTTAGCTCTCATGGGGTCGCCGGGCATCAAAACCGTCTTTGCAATCTCCCCTATTTGGGCGCTGTTATGCGGAGTCGGAACTGCCATAATTATCTCTCCTCAGTAAGCGGCAATATTGAACCAATATCCAAACACCGCTCATTTGTTAAATATATAACCTTTAAATTTATATTGCTTATAAACTGCAGAATGCGTTCCTCATTAGGGTGTCCTTCTAGTTTTCCTGTAAAAGCTACAGTATCTGCGGCACACTTAAAACACGAACCGCCGATAAACCCGTAATCATATCCTGGCAACTCAAAAAATCCCGGTTCTATAAGCAGAGTTTCTATACCCTCTATGCGAGCCGCCTCTGCGATGGATTTATCAGCTGAGATAATGTGTTTGTCATCAAGGACACAAACAGAACATTTTGAGTATCCCTGCCGAACATTTACAAGTTTTTTACCCGTCACTTCGGCGTGCCTGATTATCTCCGCATCGGTATTTTCAACGCTGCAGAATATCAAATCTCCGATTTCACAGGCATTGAGCCCTATATCCAGCGGATATTTATCACGCTGTTTTGCAGCAGAACACCGCAGCATAGTTCCTTGCGGAAACATAGCTTCGCCGCAGGCGTTAAACATGTTTCTGCTGATAATAAGTTTGCCGTTACCACAGTAATACGCCGACATATCGGCATGTGCCCGAACCTGCGGCGCAACACCGTCATTATTGGCTAAGCAAATAACCTTTATACCAAGTCCCGCCAGCGCTTCAGTGATTTGTGGATAATCACTGCCCATTATCACCGCTTTAACTACCCCCTGCGGCAAATTCGGCTTTTCAACAAATCGTTCCACTGCTTATCTGCTTTCCTTCTTCGCACCTATTGCCGAAGACAGCGCATCACGCAGGCTCTTCACTTCAATAAGCTTCAGCCCATTGGGTACAATATATTTAATCTTGCCGCTCATGGGCACAATACACTTCTTAAAGCCAAGGCGATGTACCTCGCTGATACGTTGGTTTATAAAGGATACGCTGCGAATTTCACCGGTAAGACCAACCTCACCGATAGCCACCACGTCGTCGCCCACGGGCTTGTCCACATAGCTGGAGGCAACCGCCAAAATGGTTGCGAGGTCAGCTGCCGGCTCGTTCAGGTCAAGTCCGCCGACTACGTTGATATAGGCGTCGCTTGCAGACATCTTAAGACCGCCGCGCTTTTCAAGCACAGCAAGCAGCAGCGCAGCTCTATTGTAATCAACACCGCTGGAGGTTCTCCTCGGAACATTATAGCTGGTGGGCGTAATAAGAGCCTGTATCTCGGCCAAAATAGGCCGGGTACCCTCCATGACGCAGGTCACGCATGTTCCGGGTGAATTTTCAAGACGTCCGGAAAGCAGCATTTCCGAGGGGTTAGGAACTTCAGCCAACCCCTTATCCAGCATTTCAAAAACACCGATCTCATTGGTGGAACCGAAACGATTCTTTGCCGCGCGCAAAATACGATATGCGGCATTCTGATCACCCTCAAAATAAAGAACACAGTCAACCATGTGTTCCAAAACCTTAGGGCCGGCAATGGAACCCTCTTTATTAACATGACCCACGATGAAAATAGTAATTCCGTTGTTCTTGGCGACTTGCATCAAAGCCATAGTGCAATCCTTGACCTGAGCAACGCTGCCTGCAGAAGAATCTATACTTTCATTATAAAGGGTCTGTATGGAGTCTATTATCACAACGTCGGGATCGGTCTTGGAAATATTATCAAGAATATCTCCGAGATTTGTTTCCACCAACACATAAAGCTCTCCGTCGGATACGCCAAGTCGTTCAGCGCGCATTTTAAGCTGTCTGCCGGATTCTTCACCTGTCACATAAAGCACCTTGCGGGACGCGGCAATATGACCGCACATCTGCAAAAGCAGCGTAGATTTACCGATACCCGGCGCACCGCCTACAAGCACCAGCGAACCCTCTACCGCTCCGCCGCCGAGCACTCGGTCCAGCTCGCCAAAGCCGCTGGCAAATCTCGCTTCGGCAGTGGTATCAATATCCGCAATGCGGGTACTTCCCTGCTTTTGCAGGTTCAGTCCTCCCCTGCTCTTTCCGCCCATTACCTTGGGCGCGGCTTCATGCTCAACTATACTGTTCCACGCTCCGCAGGCAGGGCATCTGCCCTGCCATTTGATTGTTTCATTGCCGCACTCTGTGCAGTAAAAAACAGTTTTAGCCTTAGCCATAGGTATTCCCCATTTCGGAAATAAATTGTGTATATGACGCAACAAAAACGGCTGCCAGCTTCATTTGGTACTCGGCATCTTTCAGCATTGACAGCTCGACGGGATTTGACAAAAATCCACACTCAATAAGCACAGCCGGGCACTCAGCCTTTTTCATAAGGTAAATATCATCGGAAATTTTCGCCGCACTGCGCTTATTATTCGCATCTATGTGCAGAGCGAGATTATCCTGAATGAGCTCCGCCAACTCCTTGCTGCCCTCGACTTTACCATATAATGCCTGGGCGCCGCTGGGCTTCGCATTGGGATATGTATTTTGATGAACGCTTATCAGCACCACGTTGGGTGCGGAATTTATAAGCGCTATCCTCGCCTTTTGGTCGGCTATTTTTTTCGCCCGTATGGTGTCCGCGCTATCAGGATAATCAAGCACCTCCGAAGAGCGAGTCATAACACTCCCCACACCCAAAAATCCGCATATCGCTTCCATTTTAAGCGCCACAGCAAGATTTATCTCGCTTTCCTTACTACCGTCGTCGGCAACTGCGCCGCCGTCCTCGCCACCGTGTCCCGGGTCGATTATCAGCTGCGTTTCCTGCGTCTTGCTTACTTTCGACGCAGACGGACGCACGGAGCATCCGCTTGTGAGCATCGAAAGAAGCAGAAATAGAATTATCAGTCTTTTCAAATATGACCCTCCCTCATTAAAAATAATGCACGGGAGGGTCTTACTATTACATAATATCAGCGCAAATTCTCTCGCTTGCCGTCCTTGGGCTTGCGCCATATAAGTCTATCGAGAACTCTTACCTGGTTATATCCGAGATTATAAGAAACGCCAACGACTACAGGAGCAATTATTGCCGGTATGAAGTAGCAAAGGTGATATACGAATCCGGAAACAGTACCGGCTGCCACGGCGCTGTCAAGAGCAATGAACATATAGTTGAAGTTCATGTAGAAATATCTGCCCAGGCGCTCCACAGTAAAGTCTACAGAGGGAAAAATTATCGCAATGGCACAGACAAGACCGGGAATCTGAGAAAGTGCACCGGCGATAAGTCCGCGGAGCTTGTTATACTCCATGTGCTTGAAGAGCACCAGATTATGGTCGCGTTCACCGCGTCGCCAACCCTCTATATAAGTCATAGCAAGATATAGGCCCATGCAGATCACAGTAATAATGCCGGAGGTCGCGCCGCCGCTTATATTCAAGCCAAGGTCACCAATACTCTGCAGCAGCATACCCACTATTAGCATGACGATTACATTTATAATATGTATGAAGAATATTTTAAAGGCAAATTGGAACATCGTGTTCTTGCCGGAATCTTCAACTTTACGTTTAAACATGCGTTCAGTTCCTTTCTGTACGTTGTGTTTAAATTATAGCACAATATTGCTGATTATACAAGGAAATCAGGAAAATAGTATCAACAACAAATACAACAAAGTATTGACATCTGCGCCAGAATACAGTATCGTATTAAATTGTAAAAGGAAGTGTTCCCGATGAAAAAAACAAACAGAGCCCAGGCATTGATTATTGTTTCAATGGCAATATTCGGTACTCTTGGGCCTTTTGTAAGAAACATATCCGTATCTTCCGGTGAGCTTGCCCTGTACCGAGCTATACTTGCCGCTGTTTTAGTGGGCCTGTTTTTAGTCGTAACAAAGCAGAAAATAAACTTCAGCGCACTTGGAAAAGAACTGCCCCTGCTCATCATATCCGGCATGGCAATGGGTATCAACTGGATACTGCTCTTCGAGGCATATAAGTACACCACAGTATCTGTGGCAACACTCAGTTACTATTTCGCGCCTGTTATTGTGACATTGGTCTGCCCATTCCTTTTCAAGGAAAAGCTGGGCTCAAAGCAGATAATCTGCTTTATAATGTCCACCATCGGACTTGTTATGATAACCGGCATCGGCGAACTTAAAAGCGGCGGCTCCGATATAATCGGTATTCTCTTCGGCCTTGGTGCAGCGGTCTTTTACGCAACTGTAGTCCTGCTCAATAAGTTTATAAAAAAGGTTGAGGGATTGCACCGCACCTTCCTGCAGTTCATCGCCGCCATTATAATCCTTATTCCCTACGTTGCCTGCACAAGCGGAGTTACCCTCGGCACAATGAACTCCACCGGCTGGTTCTGTCTGCTCTTCGTTGGTATAGTCCACACCAGCATTACGTACTGCATGTACTTCACCGCCATCAAGGATCTGCCCGGACAGAAGGCCGCTATTCTTAGTTATATTGACCCGCTGGTTGCGGTGGTCATCTCCGTAGCCGTGCTGGGCGAGGCTATCTCTCTGCCGCAGATAATCGGCGGTGTGCTGATACTGGGCTTCACTCTTTGGAACGAACTTCCCTCAAAAAAGAAAGCATAAATACTGAACAGGCTGCCAAATGGCAGCCTGTTGCTTTATTCGTATATATAATCAGTTGTGCCTGAATAATTGTAATAGGAACTGCGGAATTCCGAAAATTCTTTTGATAGCAGAAAAATCCCAAAAATCAAGAACATTCTGTCGCTGACTATTAGATCATATACCGCCACTTCCCTCTCGTCTATCTCTACTTTTCTTACCATAAACAATTCGCTTTCAGCCAGTTTTTCTTCAAACTCGTCGGAATTTTCGATGCCGCATCGTCTGCATACAGACGAAGCTGTAAAAGTATACTTTCTGCCCTTTATGACCTCAGCTAGAAATACCCTGAAATCACGGTCAGCAAGAAGACCAATCAGTTTTGCAGCTGATTCATCTTCCAAAACACTTACCCAACAGTCTTCCGGCCTGCGCAGCAAAACGCCTCCAAACTGTTGACGATAATAAAGGATGTTATCCTTTTGCACGATTGCAGACCTGAGAATTCCCTCATATCCATATTTCAGTTCAGCTTTATAACGCTGCAAGTATTCATCGACGTCAAGTGCAGGTACTTCCACCCCCTTTTGAATATCATAGCGAATGGAATTATAGAAAGCGGTTCCAATGGTATTCATTACGGCTTCGCAGCACTCTTCAAACACACCTGATATCTCAAGCTCACTTTTGCCTTTTTTTCTGCCATACAGGGTATCAATACTCACTCCAAATATATCCGCCAATATGGGCAGCAGCTGAATATCGGGCAGATTTGTTCCGTTCTCCCACTTGGAAACAGCCTGTGCCGACACTCCTATTTCCGCCGCCAGCGCATCTTGTGTCATGCTCTTTTTCTTACGCAGTGCCGCTATATTTTCGCCTATCGATTTCATAACATTTCCTCTCTTTCTTTAGAATCCAAAGGTTTCGTCCCAACTGTCAAAATTGGAGAATGTGGGAAGATATCCCGCGCTTTCCTTTGCACATAGCAGGATTGCATAGGTCAGAAACAGTTTTACTCTGCCAACGGCAAATTCATAAACCCGCACGTCTTCATCGTCGACTTCCAAATCCAAGGGGTGAAACATTTTGCTCTTCATTAGTTTCTCTTCAAATGCTCGCCGATTCTCTATACCGCACTTTCTGCATATCGACTCTGCGGTAAATGAATTCTTTCCGCTTTCTATCAAATATTTCAGCGCACTGCGGCAATCGTTATCTGCAAGAAAAGTCAAAACATTTATACTATCCTCATCGTCCAGCAAATCGCGCCACTCTTTATCTGGTTTCTTTAACAGCAGGCTGCCAAAATCTGCTTTATGATATACGATGCCCTTATCACGCAGAATACGCATGGGAAAAATGCGCTTTGACTTCTCCCAGCTATCCTTTGTAAGCTTTACATATTCCGCGACACTATAACCTCCACCGCAGATACTATATCCCGATTCTGCAATAACTTCAGCTATAGCGTCCATACCACACTCAAGCGCATTTTCGGGAGTAACGCTCTGCTCATATCTGATTCTGCCATACATAGTATCTATACTTACGCCAAATGTATCTGCCAATATGGGCATCAAATGAATATCCGGCATATTCGTATTATTCTCCCATTTGGACACTGAGTGCGCAGATACGCCTATTTCCGCCGCCAGCGCATCTTGAGTCATGTTATGTTTCTTGCGCAGTGCCGCTATTGTTTCGCCAATGGTTTTCACAGCGTCGCCTCCTTCGTTTTATCTGCTTTTATGATAACTCTTTCAAATACCAATGTCCACATACCGTAAGTTGGGCGGCTATCGTATTTGGACAGGCTCAAGACCTTCGGTTTAATATTGCACCACAGAAATGTTTTTGCTAAAATACAATCAACAACAATACGAAAAGGAGCGGTCATATGAAACGTTCTGAAATAAACAAGGCTTTACATGAGCTTGAGGCAATGTGCAAAGAACATTGCTGCTACCTTCCTCCTTTCTGCCATTTCACGCCCGAGCAGTGGCAAAACATCGGCCATGAATATGACGAGGTACGTGACTGCATGCTCGGTTGGGACATCACCGACTACGGTATGGGCGACTTCGATAAGTTCGGATTTTCCCTTATTACCATACGTAACGGCAACCGCGCAATGGAGGATAAGTATCCCAAGGTATATGCCGAAAAGCTTCTCTATCTCAAGGAAGGTCAGTATGCCCCCAATCACTTTCACTGGTACAAAACCGAGGACATTATAAACCGCGGCGGCGGCAACGTGCTCATCCGGGTGTATAACAGCCTGCCCGACGAAAGCATTGACTATGACTCTGATGTAACGGTTCACACTGATGGGCGCACCTATACTGTACCAGCCGGTACGCAGATACGTCTCACTCCCGGCGAGAGCATACATATTCAGCAGCTTCTTTATCACGATTTCACCGTCGAAGACGGCAGCGGCCCCGTACTGCTCGGCGAAGTCAGCCAGTGTAACGACGATAACACGGATAATCGTTTTATGCCCCCGGTCGGACGCTTCCCCACCATCGTGGAAGATGAGCCTCCCTATCGCCTGCTTTGCAACGAATATCCACCTGCCAAAGACTGAACTGATTTATTAATAACGTCAAGAGGTGTTTGAATTGCGTTATTTCTTAGCTATTGACATTGGCGCTTCCTCCGGTCGGCATATCGTCGGTTGGAAGGAAAACGAACATATATACACCGAAGAAGTCTATCGCTTTCCCAATGCTGCAAAAACCGTTCACGGACATCTTACATGGGATATCGAATCCCTATCAGAACACGTCAAGGCCGGCGTCGATGCAGCTCTTGACCGTTTTCCCGACATAGAAAGCCTTGCAATCGACACATGGGGAGTAGATTACGTATTACTGCGAAACAGCAAGGAGGTACTCCCCTGCTACGCTTATCGCGACAATCGAACCGAAGCAATAATTCCCGAAGTTCACTCGCGCATTCCTTTTTCTGAACTGTATCGCCGCACCGGCTGTCAGTTCCAGCCTTTCAATACCATTTACCAACTTTATTGCGACAAGGTTTCCGGGCGCTTGGATGGTGTTACCGATATTTTGATGATGCCGGAATATCTTCTTTGGAAGCTATGCGGCGGTAAGGCTCGCGAATATACAAACGCAACAACCACCGGCCTTATAGACAGTGCTACCGGTGAATATGACAGGGACATTCTGCGCGCTTTGGATTTGCCGGAAGCGCTGTTTCCCCAACTTGCTAAACCGGGTATTACGGTCGGCCAATATAAGGGAATACGCTGCGTTCTATGCGCCACTCACGATACAGCGTCAGCTGTTGAAGGAATACCAATGACAGGCAACGAGCCTTACATTTCGTCCGGTACATGGTCACTTTTAGGCGTAAAAACAGCAAATGCGATCACCGATACAGGCAGTGAAAAAGCTAATTATTCCAACGAGGGCGGTGTTGGTTATAATCGCTACCAAAAAAATATCATGGGAATGTGGATTGCAAATGAGCTTCAACGCGAACTTTGTCCCGAACTGTCCTTCGACGAAATCATCGCAGCTGCCCAACTTAGCAGCTGTACCGCACTTATAGACCCCAATGCGCCCGAATTTCTCGCACCCGAAAGTATGAAGACAGACTTTGACACCGCCACAGGCGGTAGCCTGAATACTATCGGCGATTATTTCCGCTGCGCTTACCGTTCCCTTGCTATGAGCTACAAAAAAGCCCTTGATGAGCTCGAGTCTAATACAGGCTGCCGCTACTCCATGCTATATATCGTCGGCGGTGGCGCTAAAAATGACTATCTCAATAGACTCACAGAGGAAACAACCGGCAAAAAAGTCATTGCGCTACCTATCGAAGCCACTGCACTTGGCAATTTGAAAATACAAATGGAGGCATACAAATGAGTTACAATGAAGCGAAAGCTAAATACGCAGCCCTCGGCATAGATACCGATGCTGCAATAGCGCGACTTAAAACCGTTCCGGTCGCGCTCCACTGCTGGCAGGGCGACGATGTTCGCGGCTTCGATACCGACCCTGATATGCCTCTCACCGGAGGTATTCAGACCACCGGTGATTACCCCGGTCGCGCCCATAATCCTCAAGAGCTCATGGCAGATATCGACATGGTTATAAGCCTTGTGCCCGGTCAGGTAAAAATGAATCTTCACGCCAGTTATGCCATTTTCGACGAAGAAAACGGCGGCTGGGTAGACAGAAACAAACTCGAACCTAAACATTTCAAAAAATGGGTTGATTTCTGTAAGGAGCGCGGAATCGGCTGCGATTTCAACCCCACTTTTTTCTCCCACCCAAAATGCGACCCACTTACTCTTTCCAGCCCCAACGAAGATACCCGCAAATTTTGGGTAGAGCACGGCAAGGCCTGCGTCCGTATTTCCCAGTATCTCGCTCAGGAGCTCGGGCAGCCCTGTGTTATGAACATATGGGCCGGCGACGGATTTAAGGATATTCCCGCCGATAGAATCGGCCCCCGCATCAGATATAAGCAGAGTTTTGACGAAATACTTTCCGAGCCTTTTGACAAGAATTTGGTATATCCTTGTGCTGAAAGCAAGGTTTTTGGTATAGGAGTAGAAAGCTATACTGTCGGCTCAGCGGAATGGTGCCTAAAATATGCTGCCTCCCGGGACGATTGTATCTGCCTCATGGATAACGGTCACTACCACCCCACCGAAGTAGTAAGCGACAAGATATCTGCCATACTCGCCTACGACAAGAAAATGGCGCTCCACGTTACTCGCGGCGTGCGCTGGGACAGCGACCATGTAGTCCTGTTCGATGATGAAACCAAGGAGCTTTGCAAGGAAATCGTCCGCTGCGGCCTCGACAAGGTATTCATCGCTTTGGATTACTTCGATGCTTCCATAAACCGCATAGCTGCATGGGTCACAGGCTTCCGCAATCTACAGAAAGCACTTCTCTTCGCCCTGTTACAGCCCAACGACAAGCTCACGCACCTGCAGAACGAGTGCAAGTGGACTGAGCTGATGGTAATGCAGGAAGAATTGAAAACCATGCCCTTCGGCGATGTATGGAACGAATACTGCCGCAGCTGTGGAAAACCCGTTGACGGAGACTGGTTCTCCTCCATTGAAAAATACGAGGCAAATGTGTTGAGCAAAAGAGGTTAACGTATGAAGAAAGATATTATCACCGCTCCATTTGTGGAGGAATTGAAGAAAATCTGCACTAATATGTACCGCCTTGGATGGGACGAGCGTAACGGAGGCAATATCAGTTGCCTGCTGGACGAAGATACCGTGAGCGAATATCTCGACCTTGACAATGTGCTTCGCCGCATTCCTATTGGCTTTGAAGCTCCCGCTCTTATCGGCAAAATATTCATCGTTACCGGCACCGGGAAATACTTCAAAAACGTAGAATACGACCCCGAAGCCAATTTAGGTGTGATTCGTATCGCTGCCGACGGTTGCACGGCCGAGCTGCTCTGGGGCTATAAGGACGGCGGGCGCTTCACCTCCGAGCTTCCGGCACATTTGATGAGTCATACCGCCCGTCTTGCGGCAGACCCGGAAAACCGCGTGATAATGCACAGCCACCCCACATATACCCTCGCCATGAACTATGTCCACGAGCTTGACGAGCGCAAATTCACCCACACGCTTTGGGAAATGTGCACTGAGTGCATAGTTGTCTTCCCCGACGGCATCGGTGTTCTTCCGTGGATGCTCTGCGGAACGAACAACATAGGCGAGGCAACAGCCAAAAAAATGGAGGAATTTCGCCTTGTGGTATGGGGTATGCACGGCATATACGGCGCCGGAAAAACCATTGATGAAGCCTTCGGTCTCATAGAAACCGTTGAAAAGGCCGCTCAAATTTATATGCTAACCGCCCACCTGCCGCGGGTAAATACCATCAGCGACATTCAACTACAGGAGCTTGCCGAATATTTCGGAGTAGCCCACCGCAAGGATTTTTTGAATTTATAATTCGCTAACCCTATCTATTTGGAGATGATTTTATGCATCTGCTATGTATCATAGCGGGCATCGCAGCCGTACTTGCAATTATAGTGCTGCTTATTTCCTATATTTGCTTCCGAATGGCTTTTTATTCCCCGAAGCGCTCACCCGTTCAAAGCGACGCTATAGAAATCCCGGAGGGACATATTTACGAAGCCTTTCGGGAGTCTATGGAGAATTGGATAAAAGAGGCCCGCGCAATGCCTCACACAGAAATGGAGATCACTTCTTTCGACGGTTTGACCCTGCGCGGCAAATATTATGAATTTGCTCCCAGCGCTCCTATCGAATTGATGTTCCACGGTTATCGCGGAAATTCTGAGCGGGATATGTCAGGCGGCGTGCAGCGCTGCTTCAAGCTGGGCAGAAGCGCACTGATAGTGGATCAGCGCGGCTGCGCAGGCAGCGACGGAAGCGTTATTTCATTTGGTATCAACGAGCACCTTGACTGCCTTTCGTGGGTCGATTTTATGATTAAACACTTCGGCGCGGACGTGAAAATTATCCTTACCGGCATTTCCATGGGAGCAGCCACAGTCCTGATGGCAGCCGGCAAGCCGCTTCCGCCCAATGTTATTGGCATACTGGCAGACTGCGGCTACAGTTCCGCCAAGGAAATTATCAAAGTGGTGATCCGACAAATGAAGCTTCCCGCGGAATTGAGCTACCCATTCGTGAAGCTCGGTGCAAGGCTTTATGGCCACTTTGACCTTGAGCAAACGTCACCTGTTCAGGCCATGAAGCATTGCACCGTTCCGGTTATTTTCTTCCACGGCGAATGCGATGATTTTGTTCCCTGCGAAATGAGCAAGGCAAATTACGAGGCATGTACCGCAGATAAAATGCTCGTAACCATTCCCAGTGCCGGTCACGGACTGAGTTATCCGACGGCACCCGAAACCTATTTGAATGCGCTAAAGGAATTTTTCGGCACTGAAGCATCTTTCAAAGCGAGCCACAAGGAGGAAATATTATGAAAAAGAAAGTATTGAGCCTTGTACTGGTTATAGCTCTGCTTATAAGCCTGTTGCCAGTGGCAGCACCGGAAGCGGCCGGGGCTTCTACGGACGACATCGTTATCTTTTACACCAACGACGTACATACGTATATCGACAGAGAAATCACTTACTCCATGATCGCTGCCCTCAAAGCTTCCTGCGAGAATTCTCTGCTGGTAGATGCCGGCGACCACATTCAAGGCACCACTTATGGTGATTTGGATAACGGCAAGACTATCATCGAGCTGATGAACGCCGCCGACTACGATCTTGCCACACTGGGAAACCATGAGTTTGACTATGGTCAGGAAGGCCGAATTCAGGCCACTGATATTTGGGCAGAGTTTGATTATGTATCCTGCAACTTTTACCTAGAGAAAAACGGTGTGCCCGGCGAAACAGTGCTGGACAGCTACAAAATATTTGACATGCAAGGAACAAAGGTTGCCTTCATCGGCATCACCACGCCGGAGACCATCACATCCTCCTCTCCCGCCTATTTCCAGGATGACAAGGGCAATTATATCTATGGTATTGCCGCCGGAGGGGACGGAAGTGATTTGTATAGCGCGGTACAGAGCTCCGTTGATGCTGCCAGAGGCGAAGGCGCCGATTATGTCATTGCGCTGGGACACCTTGGCATGGACCCGTCTTCGGAGCCATGGACCAGTGAGAACGTAATCGCCAACACCACCGGGCTGGATGCTTTTATTGATGGTCATTCCCACACCACTGTTGCAATGAAGGAAGTTGCGGACAAAAACGGCAACACCGTCATTCTGAGTCAGACCGGTTCTTATCTCGCCGCAGTAGGAAAGCTTGTCATTGACAATAATGGCTCTATCTCCTCGGAATTGCTTACCGGTGAGGATCTGGCAAATCTTACGCCGGACGCTGCCGTCAAGGCAATCGAAGATGCCTGGATCTCTGAAGTGGACGGTTTACTCGGCGAGGTCATCGGTTATTCCGCAATCACCTTCGACAATTATGATGCCGATGGAAACCGTCTTGTCCGTAAGCAGAGTACCAATTCCGGCGATTTTTCCGCAGATGCGCTGTACTATCTCTTTGATGAAATGGGTTTGGACGTGGATGTTGCTGTGATGAACGGCGGCGGTATCCGAAACGGTGCCATCGCCGGTGAACTTACCTATAAGACCTGCAAAGAGATCCATACATTCGGCAACGTAGCATGCCTGCTGACAGTCACAGGTCAACAGCTCTTGGATGCCCTGGAGTGGGGCTCCAAGAATTTGAAGGCCGACGGCTCCGCGGAAAGTGGAAGTCTTCTCCATGTCTCCGGACTCAAGTACACGCTGGATCTGCGCTATGATTCCACGGTGCAGGCGGATGACAAAGACGTTTGGATCGGCCCTCCCACCGGAGAGTACCGCATCAAGGATGTGCAGGTACTGAACAACGAGACCGGCGCATACGAACCGTTGGATCTGGATGCCGAGTATAATCTGGCCGGCTACAACTACACCCTGCGCGATTTAGGCGGCGGATTTGCCATGCTTAATGGCGCAATCAACGTGCTGGACTATGTGGCGGAAGATTACATGGTGCTGGCCAATTATATCAAATCTTTTCCCGTAGATACGAAGACTGGATTGCCCACAATCACGGCCGACAGCGGCTATTCTGATGTGACTGGCAGCGGCCGCATTGCCATTATCGCTGACCGTGCCACGATTATTACCAGACTGTGGCGTTTGGAGGGCGAACCCGTGGTCAACTATTTGATTCAATTTGAGGATGTTCCTGCCGATACCTGGTATACCGAGGCGGTCCGCTGGGCGGCATCCGAAGGTATCGTTGAGGGTTACTGCGATACCGCTTTTGGCCCAAACGATCCGATTACGAGAGAGCAGCTTGCGACCATCCTGTACCGCTATGAGCAGTACCATGGCGGCGGCTTTACCGGGGCATGGATGTTCCTCCTGAACTATGAGGACAGAGCGGAAATTTCCGACTGGGCCTACGAAGCTCTGTGCTGGATGAGCATGAAGGGCGTAATAAACGTCAATGAGGAAAAGCTTCTCAATCCTGCCGGCGAAGTAACCCATGCGGAATTCGAAGCAATGCTAATGCGTTACAACGAACTGGAAAAGTAAGGACTTCAATACGAAAACGCCCCCCTGCGGCAGTGCCGCAGGGGGGCGTTGGTGCGGGCATGGGGACTCGAACCCCAACGCCGGAAGCACTAGAACCTAAAGGTAATGTCACCTCAGTGAAGATTTTTTACTGCCAGCATTCTGAAGGTTGCGGTACTGCCGGGGAGAGATACCATACTCCTGCTTAAATGCACGGTAAAAACCGGAATAGTCCGCGAAGCCGACCTGCGTGCATACATCCTCCAGCAGGACGCCTTTTTCAATCAGCGTTTTTGCCGCAATCAGCCGGCGCTGTGTGACATATCGGTAGAAGCTGACACCCATTTTCTGCTTAAACAGGTGGCTGATGGTGCTTTCACTGATATAAAACTGTCTGGCCATCTCTCCAATGGTGATATGGGTTCCGTAATTCTCTTCAATGTGGGCGGTGATTTGATCCAGCCGCTGGGGCAGTTCAGCTTTCATGGTGCGTGCGGAGCGCTCGTCTGTGGCGCGCTTGATCTGGGTCAGCAAAACCATCGTATTTCCAATCACCGCCGCCTCCCAGCCGTCTGCCTGGCACTCCGCTTCCTGCACGCCGCTGAGAAACAGTGCCTCCAGGTGCTCCCACTTTGTCCCGGCTGTTCGTAGCATGCCTACACTGGCTTGCTTTGCTGAAAACGGATATGGAAAAAGCTGAGCATATTCTTTGAGAAATTCCGGACTCAGCCACAGCACATAACGTTCATAAGGTGCTGTCATACCCTCCGGCAGCAGTGGGCGGTGGCTGATCCCCGGCGGCACAAAAATGATGTCGCCCCGCTGGATGCGGTATCGCTCAGAACCCACCAGATACTCTGCCCCAGCGCTGTTGGAGACGTACAACAATTCATAGAATGTATGGCTGTGCAGCTGTATATACGAATTGGAGAAACTGGTATCACGGTGTGTATCCACAAAGCGGGAGGTCATCTCCAGCTCCTGATACAGCGTGTTGGGATCCAGACCGAGATTCCACATGATCTGCTGGATCTGACCCTGGATATCGGCAGAGGAGACGTCCGAAAATGAGTTTACCAACTTTCTGAGTTCGCTTGATTTCACAAGAAACACGCTCCTCACAGGGATCTGATTGGTAACATGATAGCATATAATTGCAAGAAAAGCAATCTTTCATGTAGTTATCGCAATTTACTTTGCATTTGTAATTTGATACCATAGAACAGGATACGGTGGGAGGAGAGTCCTTTCATCCATAAATGTGTTTAGGAGGATCTACTTATGGCGAAAAAGCCCAAGACCGGCCTGACCAAAAAGCATTGGTTCGGCTATATGTTTGGTGACTGGGGCGGCTGCATGACCTTTGCGCTGATGGCCAGCATCTTCTCTATGTACTGCACCCACGTTTTAGGCATCGATCCCACCCTGATGGGCACCTTAGTGCTGATTTGGACTATCTGGGATGCCGTGAACGACCCCATGATGGGCGCTCTGATGGACAAAGCCTTTGCCAAGAAACAGAACAAGAACGGAAAATTCCGCCCCTGGCTGCTGCGTGCCACACCGCTGCTGGCTGTGACTGCCATCGCACTGTGGACCGTGCCCACCTTCTTTGACGGCATTGCAACCATCGTTATGCTGTTTTCCTTCAAGATCCTGTACGAGGCATCCTACACCATGTTCAATATCCCCATGGGTTCCCTGCTGTCCGCCATGTCCACCAACGACGCTGAGCGCGCATCCCTCTCTTCCGCGCGCGGTGTTGGTTCCATGATCGGCAACATGATTCCCGGATTGATCGGCCCCGTGGTTATCGGTGTGTTCGGCGACAGAACCTCTATCGGTTACATGATCACTGGCATTGCCTGTGCCGTCATCGGTTTTGTGGTCTGCCTGATGCACTACTTCTGGACCGAAGAGCGCACCATTGTCGGCGCCGACACCAAGGCTGACGACATCAAGTTCTCCGATATCCTCACCGTTGTCAAGAAGAACCGCCCCTTTCTGGCCCTGTGCATCCACGGAATCTGCATCTGTACCATGCAGTATCTGGTGTCCAACATCAGCCTGTATATGTACTCCGAGGTGTATCACGACGTGACTTACCAGTCCATCAGCTCTGTGCTGTCCGCTCCCTTTATGATCGGCTCCATGATCGCTGTTCCTTTCATCTGCAAGAAGCTGGGCCTGGAAAAGCTGATCCGATACTCTCTGCTGATCGGCGGCGCTATCTGCTCCGTGCTGTTCGTTATGCATCTGGTTATGGACGTTCATCCGCTGGTTCACGGCGTGATCCTGGGCATCGGCTCCGGCATGGCCATGGTTTCCATCCAGATGCAGTGGGGTCTTGTCGGTGAGGCCATTGATTACAACGAGCTGGTTACCGGAAAGCGCACAGAGGGCTCCATTTATGGAACATTCAACCTGTCCCGCCGTGTTGGTCAGGCCATCGGCAGCTCCTTCGGCTTCTATGTTCTGGGTTGGATCGGCTTCGATGCCGCGCTGGAAGTTCAGAGCGTCGGCACTATCTTTGGCCTAAAGGCCCTGTGCGTGCTGGTTCCCGCTGTGTTCATCCTCGGCTCCTGGGCCGCCT
>CAYYLZ010000020.1:0-31610 GCA_964472725.1 uncultured Oscillospiraceae bacterium | reverse complement strand
AAAACCCGGTCTTCGCATAGGCATAGACCGGGTTTCTCGACAGACTGAGCCCCGCTTCATTTGAAGCGGGGCTTTCTGCATTTATTCGCTTATTTTTCGCATTGCCTTGCGGAACTGGATAAAGAACATTGTTGCGGTGGTGGCGACGGCAAGAACGTCTGCCACAGGCTCGGCAAGGTACACTGCAAACACCTTGTCATCAAAGAAGTTGGGCAGGATATAGATGAGAGGAATGAGCAGTATAAGCTTGCGGAGGACTGCAAGGAAAATGGAGGATTTGGCGTTGCCGATGCCGATGAAAGTCTGCTGACAGGAAACCTGAATGCCGAATACAATGAAGCCGGCGCAGTATATGCGCATTGCCCACGCGGCGAACTCCTGCAGCTCAATATTGCTGGTGAGAAGCCTTGCAATTCCGTTGGGGAAGAGCATTATCAAAGCCCATATACAGATGGTAAAAATAACGCATACTATGAACAGCAGACGGAAGGTGTCCTTGACGCGGCGGGCGTTCTTCGCGCCGAAGTTGTAGCTGATTATGGGCTGCGCGCCTTGGGTCAGACCGGTGAGCACCAGAAAGGTGCACTGCATTATGGTGGAAAGTATGGTCATGGCGCCTACTGCCGTGTCGCCGCCGTGCTTGAGAAGGGAGGAGTTGAAGCAGATGTTCAGTAAGCTCTCTGTGGACTGCATTATGAAGGGAGAAAGACCGAGGGCGATGCAGGGGAGCATGAGCTTGAAATCGGGACGGAAATTGCTGCTGCGAAGGCGAAGGACGGTCTTTTTGCCGAGAAGGAATCGCAGGACCCAAACAGCGGATACAGCCTGAGATATTACGGTTGCCCAAGCGGCACCGCTGATGCCCATATCAAAGCCGTAAATGAAAATCGGGTCAAGGATTATGTTGCAGACCGCGCCGATGGTGACAGTGAGCATGCTTGTTTTCGCAAAGCCCTGCGCCGTTATAAAGGTGTTCAGACCAAGCGTGAGCGAAACGAATACGGAACCGAGAATGTAAATGCATATGTAGTCTTTGGCGTAATCTATTGTTTCACTGCTTGCCCCGAAGCAAAACAGCATGGGGCGGGCGAGTATAAGCGTCAGTGCGGTTTCGATTATCGAAATTATAACCAACAGGGTGGCGGTGTTGCCGAGAATTTTCTCAGCCTTGGGATAATCGTCCGCACCCATGCTCATCGACGCCCTTGCCGAGCTGCCGAAGGATACCAACGATGCCAGCGCGGGCATAAGATAGAGAATAGGGGCGCATACGCCGATACCGGTAAGGGCGAGACCGCCGATGTCCGGTATGTGCCCGATATAAATGCGGTCGACCACATTGTATAGCATGTTGATTATCTGCGCCACAACTGAGGGGATAGCCAGCCGCAGGAGAAGTTTACCTACCGGTTCGGTGCCGAGATAAGAATTACTTTTTTCCATGTTTTACTGCCTTTCGGGGGAAGTGTCCGAAAAATAGTGTAGCATTTTGGCGGATAAAATTCAATGTTGCTATTTCAAAAAACAGGACTATACCTTTTATGGCGTAGTCCTGTTTTGCTTATTCAACTTTTTCAAGCTTTGCTTTGAAGCTTATTTTACGGGGGGTGGAAACACTGTCATATTTGATGACAAAGGCACATTTGCCCTCGTCGATTTCCAGTATCGTACCCTCGCCCATGACGGCGTGACGTACACGGTCGCCAACGTCGAAGCCCGCCACCAGCTCCACGGCCTGCATATCCCGCTCGCTGGAGCGGATAAATGCGCCCGCTTCGTCCACAAAACCAATGTCAAGCTCCGAGGTATATCGCAGCAGCGCTCTGTTTATATTGAAGATAAAGCGGGAGGGATAGCGGAAGCTGCCATCGTGATTGCGGCCCTCCGCGTCGGTAAGGTACAGCGCCTTTTCTGCGCGGGTCATTGCAACAAAAGCAAGACGGCGTTCTTCCTCCATGCCCTCGGCAGTGGAGGTCTTTTTGGAGGGAAATGTGGCTTCGTTAAGGCTGCAAATGAAAACGTAGGGGAATTCAAGACCCTTGGCTGTGTGCACCGTCATCAACTTGACGGCATTCTTGCTGTCGGCAGCGTCCTGACTTGAAAGAAGCGCCACCCGTGCAAGATAATCCTCGGGAGTGAAATCCTCACCGAAGCTCTGCTCAAATTCGTGTATGGACTGCTTCAGCTCGGCGAGATTATCAAGCCGGGTCTGGCTGCCCTCAAGACGCAGAGCCGCTTCATAGCCGCTCCTGTCCAGCATGAGCGCCATAAGCTCCGTGAGTGGCATGGTGCGGGAAAGGTCGGAGAATTCCTCTATAAGGTCGATGAACGCCCGCGCCTTGGTACTCCTGAATAGCTCGTCCTCGCAGCTCAGCCGCAGCGCATCATAAAGGGAACTGTTCTTTTCCACAGCCAGCTCACGCAAAAACTGCATTCGTCGCTGACCTATATTGCGCTTCGGGGTGTTGATTATACGCAGAAACGCCAGGTCGTCCTTGTATACCGCCATGCGCAGGTACGCCAGCGCATCCCGTATTTCGGCTCGGTCGAAGAAGCCGATGCCGCTGTAGAGAGTGAAGGGCAGCTCCTCGTCCATGAATACGTCCTCAAGGACGCGGGATACATAGTGGGCGCGGTAGAGTATGGCAAAATCTGAATAGGGAACGCCCTTATCTGCCAGCCGCTTTATTTCGGATGCTATCCACCGAGCCTCAGCTTCCGTGGTCTTTGCGTGATGATAAACGGGCAGGGCGCCGTCCTCCTGCATGGAAACAAGGTCTTTCTTCACTCGGCCCACGTTGTTGGCGATAAGGTCGTTGGCTGCGGCCAGTATCTGCGGAGTTGAGCGGTAGTTGCTGTTCATCATTATGGTCTTAACGTCGGGGAAATCCTTCTCGAAGTCGAGAATGTATTTCACGCTTGCTCCACGCCATGTATAAATAGTCTGATCGGGGTCGCCAACGATAAACAGGTTGTTGTGACCGGGGCAGAGGGCTCGCATAAGGCGGTACTGCAGCTCGTCAATATCCTGATACTCGTCAATCATAATGTATTCAAGCCGCTCCTGCCATTTCAGCCGTACCTCGCTTGATACGTTGAAGATGTGCAGAACAAAGTTGATAAGGTCGTTGTAATCCAGCGCAAAGCATTTTTTCTCCTGATAGACATAGCCCCAAAAGATGATATCCCGGGGAGAGGTGGCGTCCATGTACTTTTGCCGCAGCTCGTCAATGGATAGAGCTATCATGGGCTCATAGTAAAGCTGATCGGTGACGCACTTGCGTATCTCTATCATGTCACGGGCGGCGGAGAAGGTCATATCCCGCATATTCAGCCCACGTTCCTCGTAGATGACCTTCAGCATCTGGTCAATGTCGGCATTATCGAGGACGATAAAATTCTTGGGGTACTGGACTATGTTGATATCCTCCTGCAGAACGGAAACGCAGAAGCTGTGGAAGGTGCTTATATAGCCGGTGTCACTGTCGCCGGTGAGAGCGCGAATACGCTTTTTCATTTCGTTGGCGGATTTGTTGGAGAAGGTCACGCAGAGAATGTTGGAGGGGAGTATGCCTATTTCGTTTACAAGGTATGCAAAGCGATGGGCCAGCGCGCGGGTCTTGCCGGAACCGGCGCCCGCGATAACGCGAATATATCCCTCGGTGGAGGTGACCGCCTCAAGCTGCTGGGGATTAAGTCCTTCCAATATTTCCATGTGTTCAACTCCTTTCGATGACCATTATATACTATTGCCCGGGAAATGAAAAGACAAAAATCGAAAATTTGTTCGGTTGAAGAAAATTGCACGTTGTGCTATGCTTTACCCATATTGAAAACTTGAAATTGTATGATACATGACAGAAGAGGTATAACAATGCGCGACGAACTTACAAAGGTTGATATTGAAAAAATGCAGGAGGAGCTGGAATATCGCCGCTTTACCCTGCGCCCCAAGCTCATAGAGGACGTGCAGACCGCCCGTGCCTTCGGCGACCTCAGCGAGAACTTTGAATACAAGGCTGCAAAGCGTGAAAAGAACCGCAATGACAGCCGTATCCGCTATCTTGAAAATATGATAAAGACCGCGGTTGTCATCGAGGCTGAGTCCGCCGCTGACGAGGTTGGACTTTTCGATACAGTTGAGATTTACATCGAGGACGAGGACGAAACGGAAGTGTTTCAGATAGTTACCACCCTCCGACAGAACGCCCTTGAGGGTAGGCTCAGCAAGGAGTCGCCTTTGGGTAAGGCGATAATGGGTCATAAGATAGGCGACAGAGTTACCGTAAAGGCCAGCGCCGACTATTCCTATACCGCCGTCATCAAATCCATCACCAAGGGCGAAGACCCCGAAGACGTGCCGATTAGTTTGTACTAAAGTGAAAGCCAAGCTGCATGATACAGCTTGGCTTTACTTGTTTATTTAACCATTCAAACCCAGTTCAGCTTCCGCCAACGCTAAGGTTTCTTCGATACTTCTGCTTTCATCTCTTAAAATGACGCGGAAGCCGGAGTTGAGGAATGTATCATAGTTTTCCTGAGAATTTATCCTCGCCAAACACTGCCTGAAGTTTTCCAGTGCGGCGGTTGGGTTTTCCTCTTCCATTATCAAGCGATATAAGAACTGCTTTTCCTTGTCCGGTCTGTTGAAGAAAAGCTTTACGGATATATCCGGGTCTGCCAGCATGACAAGAACATGGTCTGTATCCGATATTTCCCTCAGCGTTTCCAGAGAAACATTGGTGTCTACAAATATCGGCTTGCCCTCGGCGCAAAGCTTTTCGAGGATGCGAAGCTCCAGTATTTTGCATTCCTTGGAAACGCCGTTTATCCATGCTTCATACTCGTCGGGCGTTCTTCTTATAAAGTCATGCCAGTCCTGTAAATCTCTTGTGTAGGTCAGATTGGGAAACTCATTCTTATCCAGCTCGGGCAGCAGCGCGTCGTGATAGTTTTCCTCGCAGGCAATGCCGTTGTGCTTTGCGGCAAGGCCTTTCACCAGTGTGGATTTTCCGGCGTATGCTGTGCCGGTTACGAAATATACGTTGTTAAACTTCATAAATCAAACCGGCAGATTTCTTTTTTCGTTTATTTCCTGCGTGTACTTCCATGCCAGCTTCTGAATAATGGCGCACTTTTCGGCGTCCAGCTCGCAGGCGGCGTCGCTCATGTCAAAGCTGGTTCTGTGACCGCGGTTGGGCAGACCCTCGGGGGATTGACCAAATACCTGAGAGAATACGCAGCAGGCAACGGCGTAGCTGCCGTAGGGGGAGCAGTGGGCGCCGTCCTCAAAGTACATATCTATCTCGGGGTGTTCGTTCTTGACTTCCATGAATACCTGACCTGCGGGGGAGCAGCGCATATCGGTTTCGGCCATAATAAGGTTGTAGCCGCGGTTCATCTCAGACTGATGCTCGGGAGCGTGGCGCTCTGCCCAAATAACGGTGGGGATAACGGTGGTGCCGACAGCCTTTGCCAGCTCCTGAATTTTGAGAACGTCGGCGAGAGTCTCCTCGGGAGTGGGAGGCGTAGGAGGAGTGTGGGCTGCCTGCTGGATAATAACGTAGTCATACTTGCCATAAAGCAGGGAGAAACGAACTTCAACCATCTCCTGCAGATGCCAGGAAAGAGGCCTGCCGCCGTGGGCAATCATCTCGACCTCGGTGGAAATTCCTGCGCTTTCAGCCAGCAGCTTGAAGGTCTGGGGCATATCGTTGAAAAAGGTGTGGCTGTTGCCGATGAAAAGAACTCGCATAATATTTATCCTCCAAAAATTATTTACTGAAATGTTCAAGAAGCCAATGGGCGACTCCGTCCTCGGCGTTGCTGCCAATCACTCCTGTGGCTATTTCTTTAAGCTCCGGTACGGCGTTGGCCATTGCGTAAGCTTCATCGGCTATGCGGAACATGGGTATATCGTTTTCCGCGTCGCCGAAGCATATAACCTTGTCGCAGCCAAGAATGCGTTTGAGCTCCAGCACAGCGCTTGCCTTGGTGGCCGCTTTGGGCATTATTTCAAGCCAATATTCGTTGTCGTAAATATTGACGCTGAAAATGCAGGTGAAGCGCTCTTCAAAGCGGCTGCAAAGCTGCCGCAGTTTCTCTCCGCTGCCTACAATAGCGAAGTAAAATACCTGACCCTCGCACTGAAGTGCTGGGTCGTCAATGGGATTGTCCCTGTCGTCACCGCGGCGGGTATCAAGGAAAGCAAGCGTTTCGGGGCTTATGAGTCTGTGGCAATATGTGAATTTTTCGCCCTCGGGGCGGGTGGAGTAGACTATGGGGTACAGCCCCAGCCCATTGTAAGCGGAACAAATTTCCAGCGCCTCTTCGGGCGTGAAGTGATTGGCGTGGATATTGCGTCCTGTCTGGCTGTCTTTGATAAAAACGCCGTTGTTGGTGATGATGGGGATATCGGCGCTTATTCCGGCGGCAGCCTTCGCTGAGGTGGCAATGGAACGGGCGGTGGCGTAGGAGAAGAGCATGCCCTCAGCGGTGAGCCTGTTGATGGTGTCTGCGGTGAAATCGGAAACCGCCTGCGAGGGGAGCAGGAGAGTGCCGTCCAAATCGGAAACATAAAGTGTTTTAGACATTGGGGAACTCCAATCTGTCATATTCTTCGCCGTCAAGAGTTTTCCACACGAATCCGCACTGGTCCAGCGTCATATAGCTGTGGGCGCTGCCGTTTTTGGGAATAGTTACGGAGCCGGGATTGAGATACCATATTCCGTCCTTTTCGGCTTTGAGGGGAACATGGGTGTGACCGTAAAGGATAAAGCCCACGCTGCCGCTGAGTTCGGGAGTGGGAGCGTATATATTCACATGATGACCGTGAGTCATAAAGAGCTTTCGCCCGAAAAGCTCAAGGCTGCGGTGCTCGGTGGTTACGTCAAAATCCAGCACCATCTGGTCAACCTCCGCTTCGCAGTTGCCGCGCACGCAGAGAATATGTTCTTTGTGGGGATTGAGCATGGCAATGACCTCTTTGGGGGCGTAGCCTGCGGGCAGGTCGTTGCGTGGGCCGTGATAGAGCACATCGCCCAGCAGCAGTATACCCTCCGCACCCTCGGCTTCCCGGCGATCCAGCAGTTTGGAACAATAGAGGGCGCTGCCGTGTATGTCAGATGCAATTATGTATTTCATGGAATTTCCTCCGTTTGGTTTTTTATATAGATTACCATAAGTAATGCGGTGATTGCAATTCCCGGACGAGTGTGATAGATTGAAAACAGAGAAAAATTTTCGGGAGCTGATACCATGAACGAACATCTTATACTGGCAATGGCCGAATATTTCGCAGGCGACCCCAAGCAGGTGCATCATACTGTGCAGGTGCAGACCTTTGCCCTCGTAATTGCGCAGGAGGAAAAGGCTGACGCAAAGACCTGCGAGGCTCTTGAAGCTGCCGCCGTTACCCACGATATGGGCGTTAAGGTGGCCATGGAGCTGTTCGGCGAAAGCAGCGGCAAGCTGCAGGAAGAACTGGGACCCGGAGTGGCGGAGGAATTCCTGCGCCGTCTGCACTGTACTGAGGACGTGGTGCAGCGTGCCGCATGGCTTGTAGGCCATCACCATACCTACGATAACATAAAAGACCTCGACCATCAGATACTTGTGGAAGCTGATTTTCTTGCCAATTTCTACGATGAGAAGATGAACATGGAGCAGATACGCGAGGTGTATAAGACCGTTTTCAAGACCGAAACCGGAAAAAAGCTCTGCCACGATCTGTACGGAGTATAACCAAGGGGGGAGCAGTTTTGCTCCCCTAAAAAATTTTTAGGATATTTTGTGATATTTTGCCTATATGGTAGTCTTATAAGTGGGAGGTGAGTTCGTGGGAAGTTTTGAAGAAATATATAATACATATTTCCGTGATGTATTCCGCTATGTGCGCAGTCTATCCGGAAGCGAGGCGATTGCCGAAGAAGTGACCGAGGAAACTTTCCTGCGGGCTATGCTTTCCCTGGGCTCGTTCCGTGGCGACTGTGATATAAGGGTGTGGCTGTTCCGAATAGCAAAGAACTGCTGGCTCAATGAGCAGAAAAAGCAGTCGCGCATGGTTTCGGAAGACGCTGTGCCGGAGCGAGCAAGTGACGACCGGGTGGAGGACGCGCTGACGGATAAGGAAAGCGCCCTTGCCATACATCGCATTCTGCACGGATTGGAAGAACCGTACAAGGAGGTTTTCTCGCTGCGTGTGTTCGGTGAACTGAGCTTCCGCCAAATAGGCGAAATATTTGGCAAAAGCGAGCATTGGGCATGTGTCACTTATCATCGGGCAAAGGAAAAAATCAGAAAGGAGCTGAGCGAAGCGTGAATATAAACTGCGATATTGTCGGCGATCTCCTGCCGCTGTATGCGGAGGATATGGTAAGTCAGGCAAGTAAAGATATGGTAGAAGATCATTTAATGGTATGCGAAAGCTGCACGGATAAGCTGACGCACATGCGGGAGCTTGTGCCAATACCTGCTGAAGAAAAGGTTCAAGAAGCCGCTCCGCTGAAAAAATTCCGCTTTTGGCTTCTTGCGGCGATTTTAGGATTCCCCGTATGGTTTCCTTTGACTGTTGCTGCCTTTGTGGTTGTGCTTGCATTGTATATCTGCGTGTGGGCAGTTGTGATAAGTCTTTGGTGTGTTCCCATATCGGTGGGAGCTGCGGCATTGGGTGCGTTGGTGCTCGGTGGTGCTGTGCTGCTGAACGGCGGCATTGGACTTACTCTGTTTTACTGTGGATGCGGACTTGTGTGCGCAGGACTTGCGGTGATCTTTTTCATTCTCGTCAAGGCATTCACGGTCTGTGTTGTAAAAGGAACAGCTCGCATATTTCGGAAAATGAGGAGGAAGAAGTATGCATAAGGGAACGAAAATCGCTGTTATTATAGCAGCTGTGCTGCTTGTTGTCGGCTGTGTCATGGCGGGAATCGGGTATGCAGTAAGCGGTGGAAATCTTACGGTAGCATATGAAGTAAAGGAAAAGCACGAAAAACACTTCAGTGACGAAGTGAGCAAAATAGAAGTTGAGCTGCGTACTGAACGTGTGGAGTTATACGTTATATCCGGCGACGAATATGTGGTGGAATATTACGATAACGCGAGAAAGTATTTCGACGTTGAGCTTGACGGCGACACCCTGCGCGTAGTGCGGAACAGTGTAAGGGTCAAGTGGTATGAGAATATACATATCGGCTTTGAAGAACCGATAGTTGACGTGCGTATTGGTGTACCTGCGGAGTTTTACGGTGAAGTGGAACTGAGCACCGGTTCAGGCGGTATCAGTGTTGAAGGGCTTACCTTGGAAAGACCCTTGAAGCTGTCTGCCGGCTCGGGCGGCATTGGCGTGAATAATGTTTACTGCTCTGAACTTACAGCAAGTACAGGCGCGGGCGGTATAGGCATAGACAGAGTGAGCGTCATTAAAGACGTGAGCATGACAACGGATTCTGGCGGTATTCGCATCGAGGGACTGCGTTGCGGCAAGGAATTCAAGGCGGAGGCAGGTTCCGGTGCAATACGGCTGGAGGACTGCAGTGCCGATAAGGTAAGGCTCGAAACCACATCCGGCTCTATAAATTTCGAGGATTTCTACTATGGCATCAGCGCGTATATCCGCGCCGGTTCAGGCGGTGTGCGCGGCGAATTTACTGGCAGTGAAGATGATTACAGCATACGCAGCGACACAGGCTCCGGCAGCTGCAATCTGCCCGAGCGCACAGACAATGGTGACAAGGTGCTTGACGTCAGCACCGGCAGTGGAAGCATAAAGATAACATTTGCAGACGACTAACAAAAATGCCGTTTTCATTGCGAAAACGGCATTTTTATGCTGTATGCAGTGGAAAATATTTTTTGTCGGTGATATAATAACAAAAAGCAAAAAAACAAGAGGGTGTTCCCATGAAAAAGATACTCATAATCGCTACCGGCGGCACTATCGCGTCCCTGCCCACTGAGGACGGACTTTCGCCCAATATCAGCTCCGAGCAGCTGATAGCCGCCGTACCCGAAATAGAAAAGTACTGCGATATTACCGCTGTACAGTACTTCAATCTTGACAGTACCAATATGAACCATAAGCACTGGCTGAGTCTTGCGGAGTATATCAGGCAGGAATACGATAATTACGACGGCTTCGTTATTACTCACGGCACCGATACCATGGCCTACGGCGCCGCGGTGCTGTCCTACCTCATTCAGGAAAGCCCCAAGCCTATAGTGTTCACCGGTGCGCAGAAGTCCATATTTGAAAAGGATACCGACGCCCGCGGCAACCTTATCAACGCTGTTATTTACGCCTCGGACTACCGTGCCCACAGCGTAAAGCTGGTCTTTGACAGCAAGGTAATCGTAGGTACCCGTGCCCGTAAGACCCATACCAAGAGCTACAATGCCTTTTCAAGCATTGACTACCCCGAGGTGGCGGTAATTCGTTCTGGCAAGCTCCATTACTATATCGACGATAAGAAGATAACACAGCCTCAATTTTATGATAAGCTCAATCCCAATGTATTCGTGCTTAAGCTCACCCCCGGTATGAAGGCGGATATCTTTGATTATCTGGCCGAAAATTATGATGCCGTTATTATCGAGAGCTTCGGCATGGGCGGCATACCCGTTTATGACAGCGAGGAATTTGCCGATAAAATCGAAAAACTGGTAAGCCGCGATATCCGCGTTATCGTTACCACTCAGGTGCCTTATGAGGGCAGCGATATGGAGGTTTACAGCGTAGGCTTCCGCGTGAAGAAAAAGTACGAACTGCTGGAAGCATACAACATGACTACCGAGACCATCGTTGCCAAAACCATGTGGGCGCTGGCGGAAAGCAGCGACCAGCAGGAATTCAGACGCCTTTTCACAACTCCCATCTGTAAGGACATAATATAATGGAATTACTTGATATTTACGATAAAAACCGAAGATTTACAGGCAAGAGCATCGTGCGCGGCGAAGCGAGGCACGATGACGAATATGTTCTTGTGGCGCTGGCGTGGATAGTGAACAGCAGGGGAGAGCTTCTCATAACCCTGCGCAGCCACGAAAAAGAAAGCTGGCCCGACCATTGGGAGAATACCGGCGGCGCGGTTCAGTCCGGCGAGAGCAGTATTGAAGGCTGCGTGCGTGAGCTTAGGGAGGAAACGGGGATAATTGCCGAAACCTCGGAGCTTACCCTGCTCAATGAACATCTCGGCAAGGTGGCCTTTTACGATACCTACGCTATTGTGAAAGATATCGAGATAAGCCGGCTGCGGCTGCAGCCCGGTGAAACGGCCGACGCTCAGTGGGTGACCGTTGAGCGTTTCGAGGAGATGTGCGCCGACGGCAGCGTGGCGGAGCCTATCGCAGGCGGATATCGCCGCGTAAAACCCGCACTTATGGAGTATATAAGGACACATATCGGATAATGGAAACGTCCCTCGACATGAGGGGCGTTTTTGCTTGCGCAAAGAGCTGGCAATGAATATGTTCGGTAAAGAAACATTTAATACATGTGAAGCGCTTGACAATGAGCGGGTGATAAGTTATACTTATATCTCGGTTGAGACATTGTGAATGTGTTCAGTTTTGCGGAAGGAGCGGTAATATGCTGCCTGTAATCGGTATAGTGCCCATGTATGATGATAAAATGGAGAACTATCGCCTGCGTCCCGGCTATATGGACGCTGTGGCAAAGGCGGGCGGTATACCGGTGATTCTCCACCCCACGGAAGATGAGTGCGTGCTTGAGCAGCTTATAGAAAGCTGCGACGGCTTCATCTTCAGCGGCGGTCAGGATATTGAGCCTGCCCGTTATGGCGAGGAAAAGCTGGAAAGCTGCGAGGAATGTATGCCTGCTCGTGACAGTTATGAACTGAAGCTCCTTAAGATAGTGCTTGATTGCAATAAGCCTGTATTGGGAATTTGCCGCGGCATTCAGATTTTCAATGTCCTTTACGGCGGCGACCTTTATCAGGATATACCCTCCCAGCTGGGCGCCGATGTCATTCACCGTGCGTTTGTAATTGGCGAAGCGGCAATGCACACTGTTGAGGTGTACGAAGATACTCCTCTTGCTCATATAACAGGGGAACGCAGCATAGAGGTAAACAGCTTCCATCATCAGTCTGTGAAAAACCTCGGCGCGGGTCTTCTGCCTATGGCTAAATCTCCCGACGGAGTGATCGAGGGTGTGTACGTACCCGGAAAGCGCTTTGCTGCAGCCGTTCAGTGGCATCCGGAACTTATGTTCAAAACGGATAAAAACGCGATGGCGCTCTTTGAAGCTCTTGTTGAAGCAGCAAAGGAATAACAGAGTTTATAATTAAAAAATCTATATATGAAAGAAAGTGCAGCAATTTGGAAAAGGTTAAAAAGCAAAAATCCATGATCAACGACCTGACTGAAGGCAGCGTATCCAAGCAGCTTCTCAAGTTTGCATGGCCCTTCGTTGTCTCCAACTTCCTCCAGACGGTTTACAATCTGGTAGACATGGTCGTCGTTGGTCAGTATGTCGGCAGCGCGGGTCTTTCCGCGGTATCCATGGGCGGTGAGGTTCTTATCCTCTTCACCTTCCTTTGCCTCGGATTTGTTTCAGCAGGACAGGTTATGATATCTCAGTTCGTTGGCCGAAAGGACTACGAGTCCGTATCCAAGGTCATCGGTATGATTTTCACCACCGTGCTTGTAATGGCTGTTATTATAACGGCTGTAAGCATACCTTTGGCAGAGCCTATTCTCCGCATTCTCAACGTTCCCGAAGAGGCTATGGGCGGTGCAATGGATTATACTCTGGTCTGCCTCGGCGGCGTTCTGTTTACCTTCGGCTATAACGCGGTTGGCTCCATCATGCGTGGTATGGGCGACTCCAAGCGCCCCCTTATGTTCATCGCAATTTCTGCCACCGCCAACATCTTCCTTGACATTCTCTTTGTTGGTCCCATGGAAATGGGCCCCGGCGGCGCTGCTCTTGCAACAGTAATGAGCCAGGCTCTGTCCTTTATCATTGCTATCATCTATCTGTATCGCCATAGAGATGCATTCGGATTCGACTTCAAGCTCAAGAGCTTTGCTATCCATAAGCCCCTCTTCCTGCGTATGCTCAAGCTGGGCATTCCCATGATGCTGCAGTTCAGCGCAATTACCATTTCCATGATGTTCGTTAACTCCTACATCAACCAGTATGGCGTTACTTATATGGCAGTTACCGCCATCGGCAATAAGCTGGGCAACATCACCAATATCGTTACCCAGTCCCTTAACGCCGCAGGCTCCGGTATGGTCGGTCAGAATATTGCGGCCGGCAAGTACGACCGCGTTTCCAAGGTAGTTAAGATGGTTCTTCTGCTTGGCACCATCTTTGCGGCGATCCTTTCTCTGCTTATGATCATCATGCCAGAGCAGCTCTTCGCCCTGTTTGACAAGGAAGAGGCCGTACAGGCGCTGGCAAGAAGCTACGTTTGGGTAGCAGTCATCAATTTCTTCGGCTATGCGGGACGCTCTTTCGCCATGGCGCTTATAAACGGTATGGGTTATGCGGGACTTGCGTTCTTTGCCGGTATTATGGACGGCGTTGTTGTCCGTATCGGTCTTGCGTTCCTTATGGGTATCGTTTTCGATATGGGCATCTACGGCTTCTGGTACGGCATGGTTATCGCCGGTCACGTATTCGGCGTTGTCGGTATCATTTACTTCCTCTCCGGCAAGTGGAAGAAGAAAAAGCTCATCATCGGCTAAATCAAGCATTATATTGTTTTCTGCAGGACGACTGTGTGCAGCACAGTCGTCCTGTTTTTTATGTTTGTATGTACTTAACATTCGCAATATCCGCTATATTGCACTTGACCCAAATTTTACACATCGCATCTTTTTCATTTTACATACCGGTTGTTTAATAATAAACGTAGCAAGGAAATCCAAAAAAGAAGATGTCTGAAAGGAGATATGAAAAATGAAAAAGATGCTTACAATGATTATCGCCGCAGTTCTGGCTCTCTCCATGCTTGCAGGCTGCGGCAGCACAAAGACCACCGGCTCTGTTGCCACCGATGGTTCCACCTCTATGGAGAAGGTGATTGGCGCTCTGGGCGAAGCATTCCAGAATGACACCGGCATCAGCTTTACTTACAATCCTACCGGCTCCGGTTCCGGTATCAAGGCTGTTCAGGAAGGCCGCTGCGACATCGGTCTTTCATCCCGTGATCTGAAGGCTGAGGAAAAGGAAGCCGGACTGGGCGGAATCGTTCTGGCCTACGACGGTATCGCAATTATCGTGAACCCCGAAAACCCTGTATCCGATCTGAGCTTGGAGACCATTGCCAAGATATACACCGGTGAGATCACCAACTGGTCTGAGGTTGGCGGCAACGACGCCGAAATCGTACTCATCGGACGAGAAGCGGGGAGTGGCACCCGTGACGGCTTTGAATCCATTACAGGCACCGAAGATGCCTGTAAGTACCGTCAGGAACTGACCTCCACCGGCGATGTTATTACCACTGTTTCTCAGAACCCCGCCGCCATCGGCTACGCTTCTGTAGCGTCTGTAAAAGCTGCCGTGAAGGCTGTGACTGTTGATGGTGTTGCCGCAACCGAGGCTGCCATCAAGGACGGCAGCTATGTGGTGCAGCGTCCCTTCGTTCTGGTAACAAAGACCGACACCCCGCTGAGCGATGCAGCATTCAAGTTTTTCACCTATATCACTTCTGCTGATGCTTGCGAAATTATCTCCGCAGCCGGTGTTGTGCCTGCTTACAGCGACGCAAACTAAGAAAAACGCAGATGCGACGGTTATTCAGATGACCGTCGCTACTCTGCTATGAGGAAAGACTTATGAAAAAAAATCAAGTTTTAGAAAAAGTCATCCACGGAATCTTTCTGCTGCTGGGTCTGATCACTGTAGGCTGCGTTCTGTTGATTACCATCTATTTGGTAATCTCCGGTATTCCTGCCATTCGTGAGATTGGTCTTATAGATTTTCTGTTCGGAAAGGAATGGGCATCTACTGCATCTGAACCGAAATATGGCATCCTGCCCTTTATTTTGACCAGCGTTTATGGAACTGCAGGTGCTATTCTGATCGGTGTTCCCGTTGGCTTTATGACAGCGGTGTATCTGTCTAAATTGGCATCTCCCAAGGTGAAATCTGTAATGCAATCTGCGGTGAGCCTGCTTGCCGGTATCCCTTCCGTGGTTTATGGTCTGGTTGGTATGCTGGTGCTTGTTCCGGGTATCAGAAAGATATTCAATGTGCCTGATGGAGCCAGTCTGCTTGCCTCCATCGTCGTTCTGGCAATTATGATTTTGCCTTCTATTATCAAGATGTCCATCACCGCTCTGGATGCGGTTCCCAAGGAATACGAGGACGCATCTCTTGCCCTTGGCGCAACACCAATCGAAACCTATTTCAAGGTTTCTGTGCCTGCAGCCAAGAGTGGTATCGCAGCCGCCGTTGTGCTGGGTGTGGGCCGTGCCATCGGTGAAGCCATGGCAGTTATGATGGTAGCAGGCAATGTGCCTAATATGCCGGACTCGCTGTTCCAAAGTGTTCGTTTCCTGACTACAGCAGTGTCCAGCGAGATGGCGTATTCCAGTGGATTGCAGCAGCAGGCTTTGTTCTCCATAGCCTTGGTGTTGTTCCTGTTCATCATGCTGATAAATGCCACGCTGAACTTCTTCCTCAAGCGGGAAAAGGAGTAACTTATGTTGAATCAATCATTATCCAAAAAGAGAAAAGGCTTTGAAATGCTGATGAAGGCGCTGATGCTGTTGTCCGGTGGTTTGACGGCTGCACTGGTGCTGTTCCTGCTGATCTATGTGTTGGGGCAGGGCGTTCCGAACGTTACCTGGGAACTGCTGTCTACCAAACCCAGCTATCTGACCGAGCGCATTGGCATCCTTCCTGACATTCTGAACACTGTCTATATCGTGCTGGCAACTTTGCTTATCGTTCTACCTTTGGGCGTAGGCGCGGCAATTTATCTGACCGAGTACGCATCAAACAAAAAAGTGGTTGGCATAATCGAATATGCCGCCGAGACCCTTTCCGGTATACCATCTATTATCTACGGCTTGGTTGGAATGCTGCTCTTTTCCAATAACATGGGAACCTGCCTGATGGCAGGCGCACTGACCCTGGTGATTATGAACCTCCCGACCATCATGCGTACTACTCAAGAGAGTTTGAAAACCGTTCCTCAGTCCTACCGTGAAGGCGCATTTGGTCTGGGTGCCGGTAAATGGAGAGTTGTTCGCACCGTTGTGCTTCCCGGCTGCGTGGATGGAGTCATCACCGGCTGTATTCTGTCCGTTGGTCGTATTCTTGGCGAATCAGCAGCACTGCTCTTTACCGCAGGCTTTGCTCATGCAGTCAACGGCATTGTTGATGGCCTTGCAGCTCCCGGCGCAACTTTGACCGTTGCTCTCTATGTTTACGCAAAAGAACAGGGTGAGTTTGGTGTAGCCTTTGCCATTGCCGCAATCCTGATGGTTCTGACCGTTCTGATTAACTTTGCAGCTACATTGGTGCAGAAGCACTTCGAAAAAAGGAGAAATTTATGAGTATTATCTCTGTAAAAGATATGTGCCTGTGGTATGGAGACCACCAGACGCTCAAAAATGTAAATATTGAAATCTCCGAAAAGAGTATAACCGCATTTATCGGCCCTTCCGGCTGCGGTAAATCTACTTTTTTGAAAACCTTAAACCGCATGAACGACCTTATTCACGGTGTGAAGATTACCGGCGATATTCGCTATGAGGGGACGGACATTTTCGCCAAGGAAGTGGACGTAAATAATCTCCGTAAGGAGATAGGCATGGTGTTCCAAAAGCCAAATCCTTTTCCAATGAGTATTTACGATAATATCGCCTATGGCCCCAGAACTCACGGCGTTACGAATAAAGCACAGTTGGACGAGATAGTAGAGCGAGCGCTGCAGGACGCTGCAATATGGGAAGAGGTCAAAGATAGGCTGAAGAAGAATGCGCTTGGCCTTTCCGGCGGGCAGCAGCAGCGTTTGTGCATTGCAAGAGCGCTGGCAGTAGAGCCTAAGGTGCTGCTGATGGACGAACCAACGTCTGCGCTTGACCCTATTTCCACTTCCCGCATTGAAGACCTGGTGGTTGAGCTGAAAGAGAAGTACACCATTGTTATGGTCACCCATAATATGCAGCAGGCTGTCCGTGTGTCCGATTACACCGCGTTTTTCCTGCTGGGCGAGCTGGTGGAGTTTGACCAAACCGATGATATTTTCTCGCAGCCCAAGGATAAGCGTACCGAAGACTATATAACCGGCAGATTTGGTTAAGGAGAAAAACATGAGAAACAGATTTGACGAGCAGCTGTCCGAGCTGAACCGTGAGCTTATTGAAATGGGAACAATGTGCGAAGAGGCCATCGCTTCGGCGGCGAAGGCAATGAGCACCGGCGATTTGGAACTTGCCGAAAAAGTACGTGTCAACGGCTCCGCAATAGACCAGATGGAAAGAGATATAGAAAGCCGCTGCATAAAGCTGCTGCTGCATCAGCAGCCTGTTGCGCGGGATCTGCGGCAGATTTCCGCAGCCCTGAAAATGATCACCGACATGGAACGTATCGGTGATCAGGCGGAGGATATAGCGGAGATAGTCGGCTTTCTTGAGGGCAGAACCATGAACGGCATGGAAACCATAGAGGATATGGCGCGCGAAACCATACGAATGGTTATAGACAGCGTGGAGGCTTTTGTGAAAAAAGACCTGACACTGGCCGAAGATGTACTGTTACATGACGATGCAGTGGATAATTATTTCACCCAAATAAAAAATGATATAATCCGGCTTATAGCGGAAGGTTCCGCTGACGGTGAATTTGCTCTCGACCTGCTGATGATAGCTAAGTATTTTGAACGCATAGGAGACCACGCCACCAATATCGCCGAGTGGGTCATCTTTTCCGTGACAGGAGAGCATAGGCAGGCGTGAATTTAACAGATAATACGATAAATCGAGTCCCGGGCTGTGAAGCGACAGCTCGGGACTCGATTGGTTTAAGGCAGTTTTCTTTGTATTGAAAAAGCTGATGAGGCATGGTAAAATGTATTTAAATTGGCATATTGCGGCCTTGAAAAAAGGAGCTTAAGGAACATGTATAATAATTTGTACGAAAAGACCCTTACAAGCAAGACTGTTTTTGAGGGAAAGATAGTCAATGTCCGCTGGGACTCCGTTGAGCTGGTAAACGGTGCTACCTCTTATCGAGAGGTGGTGGAACACGCGGGCGGCGTTGTTATCCTTGCCGTTGACGAATTTAATCGCGCCTATATGGTGCGACAGTTCCGTTATCCTGTGGGCAGACCTATGCTGGAGGTACCTGCGGGTAAGCTTGAAAAGGGCGAGTCGCCCCTTCACGGTGCGATTCGTGAACTGCGCGAGGAAACCGGCCTTACCGCCGAAAAAATAGTGTACTTCGGCGCAACATATCCTTCTCCCGGCTTCTGCGATGAACAGCTGCATTTGTATCTCGCTCTTGGCCTTACCCAAGGCGAAGCTTGCCCTGACGAAGACGAATTTCTCAATGTGGAGATCGTTGACATGGACAAGCTGGCGAAAATGGCTGTGATGGGTGAGCTGCAGGACGGAAAAAGCATAAACGCGATATTTATTGCCAGGGAGTATCTTAGAAATAATCAGCACAGATAATGTGCGGAATGGGAGAGCATTATGGGTAAACGAGTACTCGTAGTAGACGATGAAAGTAATATTGTTGATATACTTAAGTTCAATCTTGAACGTGAAGGATATGAAGTGATCTGCGCCTATGACGGCGGCGAAGCCCTTGAAAAGGCTCGCAATGAGTCTCCGGATCTTGTCCTGCTGGACGTTATGCTGCCTGTAATGGACGGCTTTGGCGTGCTTGGCGAAATAAGAAAGACTGATAAGCTAACTCCGGTTATCATGCTCACCGCCCGAGAGGAGGAGCGCGACAAGGTGTTGGGACTGGAAATCGGTGCCGATGACTATATTGTAAAGCCCTTCTCAGTTCGTGAGCTGATGGCCCGCGTAAAGACAAATATCCGCCGCATGGCGGTTATGGAGCCTGCGGAAGAAATAGCGAAGAATGCTCCCGCTGCGGACGGCCTTGTCCTCGATAAGGACAGAATGTGCGTTATCAAGCCCGGCGGGGGAGTTGTAGAGCTTACCCAGCGCGAATACGACATAATTAAATTCATGTCCGCCGAAAAAGGGAAAATTTATTCCCGTGAGGAGCTTATGTCAGGCGTATGGAACTATGAATACTACGGCGACCTGCGCGCGGTCGATGTGGCAGTGCGCCGCCTGCGTGAAAAGCTCGAGGACGACCCGGCCAATCCCAAATACATCATCACGAAGCGCGGAGCCGGTTATTACCTGGCTGAATGATACTCGAAGGAAATTTTGAGGAAGGGAGGACGATACCTTGAAAAAAAGCGGATTGCATTCAAAGCTGGTCATCATAATGCTGCTGCTTATAATCTCGCTTATGATAGTGGTTTGCGCCTTCCTTGTGCGAGGCGTAGTAAGCTTTTACCTTGGCGAATTCTATCAGAATATGCAGGACGTTTTCTCTGTGCAGAAATTTGCCGACGACCTGCGCTCGGCGGCAGATGAGGATGGCGGCGCGTCGCAGATAGAAGATATCCTTTCGGCTTATTCGGGTCTGCTGGGTATAGACGGCGTAAACCGCAACTATTACGTTCTTGACGGTGACAACGCAGCGGTGCTTGGCGGCTCCGACGGTCGAAATGAGGTCGAAGTCACTCCCAATATCCTCACTGCACTTAACGGCAGGGAGGGCTATGACAGCAACAGCTCCGCGGCTTATATGGACGTTGCGCTTCCGATAAGCGGCGAAATGGGGAGCTATATAGTTTACATCATAGATAACAAGCAGACGGTTCATGACCTTAACATGGAGCTGTTCACGATCATTATGGAAGCTCTGGTTGTAGGCCTTGTTATATCCATACTGCTTAGCTTCTTGTTGTCTAAAACAATGGTTATACCTATTCAGAGTCTTACCCGAGGTGCAAATCGTGTTGCCGAAGGTGATTTCTCGCAGAAGATCGAAGTGCATACAAGGGACGAAATAGGTGTTCTCACCGAGTCCTTCAATGATATGGCTCAGCAGCTTCAGGATACACTGGAGGTAATTGAGGGTGAGCGTAATAAGCTCAGCACCGTTTTTCTGCATATGACCGACGGTGTCGTTGCCTTTAACCGGGAGGGCGTAAAAATACATTATAACCCCGCGGCGGAGCAGTTGCTGGGTGTAAGCCTTGAAGATCCCGATCTGGATTATTCCGTTATCTTCGGCAGTATCGAAGAAAAGGAAACCGTCCTTGCCCTTAAAGCGCCCACGGTTATACGTGCAGAGCGGGAGATAAAGGACAAAACCCTGGAAATGATACTTGCGCCCTTTGTGGGAAGCGAGTCCGGACAGAGCGGCATACTGGCACTTATACACGACGTTACCCAGCAGAGAAAGAGCGAGCAGATGCACCGCGAATTCGTTGCGAATGTTTCCCATGAGCTGCGCACGCCCATTACCAATATCCGCAGCTATGCGGAGACCCTCGAGGACGTTGGTGAGGAGATGCCGCCCGATAACCGTGCGCACTTCCTGCAGGTTATACTCAACGAGAGCGACCGCATGGTTAAAATCGTTCAGGATCTGCTAATGCTTTCCAAGTTCGACGCAGGTGACAACGATATGCGCTTTGAGAATTTTGATATTGCAAGATCTACCAACAATATCTGTGAAGCCATTCGTCTCAACGTGGAAAAACGCGATATGAGATTGTCCGTAGAGGCGCCCGAAAGCGCAGTTATCTGCTGCGGCGACAGAGCACGCATAGAGCAGGTGATCGTCAATATTATCACCAATGCAATACGCTACACTCCCGACGGCGGAGAAATCTCCGTAAAGGTCGGCGGCAGCGAGCATCACGTATGGGTCAGTGTAAAGGACACCGGTATCGGTATTCCGCAGGAACAGCTGCCTCATATTTTTGACCGTTTCTACCGTGTCGACCGTGCACGTTCCCGTGCATTGGGCGGCAGCGGTCTCGGCCTTTCCATAGCCAAGGAAATCGTTATGAAGCACGGCGGTGAAATCAGCATCGACAGTGAGCCCGGAAAGGGAACCAAGGTGCTTATCCGCCTTCCCAGAGAGCAGAGCGGCGGTGAAGCAAATGAGTCGTAAGATAAAAGAACTGCTCAAAAGCCTTGCCATTGTTGCTTTGATGTTCAACAGCGTATTCCTTGCGTATAAAAGCGAGGTTTTCAACGAATTTCTCTCTGAGGCAAAATTGCCGGAACGCCTGGCTGCATATTTCGGGAATGGCGAACAAGCCGGAAATTCCGGTAGTAATGACGCCGAAAACAGTGAATTTGATGTAGTTGCAAAGCCTGTGATAATGGCGGTCATCGGCGACGTAGGCGCACGTTACGGCGCTAAGAGTGACGAAGCTCAGCTGAACAGCGTATATGAAAACACCGTGAATATAGTCGGTGAGGCATTGGGCTCCGCCAGACTGCCGGAAGCCTGCAGCGAGGAAGACTGGCGCGAGGCGCTGGGTCGTCCCGGAATATATTGGGACTATAAGGTTGAGCTTCCGATAAACTCGCTTATAAAGTGGTTGGGAATGAGCACGCTCAATGACAACAGCGATTATGCCGATAGATTTGCTGTAGTTATCGGCGAACACGGCGGAGTTGACGTATACTATGCCAATTCCAACGGCTACCGCAAGTGCGGCACGGCTGCCGCAGCTGACAGTATTGGCGGAGTAACGCAGGCGTTTCTGCCTAATGGCGCATACTTCGCGTTTGAATCGGAGGAAGTAGGGGACCTGATCGCTCCCTACACCCTTATTCTGCCTGAAATGTCCGAGAAGTACATCGTTGGCGCGGAGAACATAATCGAAAACGAGCCTGTTATAGAGCGGACAGCGGAGCTGCTTGGTATAAGTATACTTGGCGGCACAAGCTATGCCGAAAAGAACGGCACTATGGTATATGTTGGCGTGAACGGCATTATGCGTATTATGACAGACGGCGAGCTGAATTACAGCGTTACCGATTACGATTATAGCGAAACGGAAGAGGAAACAAAGACAGACGACGGTCAGCTGATAGAACAGGCCTACCAACTGATAACAGATATCCGTTCCAATTATTCCGGTATAGAGGACATTTACTTTGCCGGTATTGAGAAGTCCGGAAACGGACGGGTTTCCGTGAGGTTCAATTACTATATTGATGGAACGGAGGTTGTCCAGCGTCGAGGTGACGGAGCTACCGTGGCTTATGAAAACGGCCGTATGGTGTCTGTTGATATATGGCTGCACCGCTATACCGCAACCGACGAGAAGGCGAATCTTCTGCCCGAATTGCAGGCCGCCGCAATAGCGGGAGGGCTTGAAAAGAACGGAAGTCTTAATCTTGTCTACTATGATGACGGCAGCGCCGCGGTCAAGCCTGTGTGGACGGTTGAGTAAGAAAGGAGTGACAGGAAGTGGACGCAGGACGTCTTAAAAATATAGCAATTATAATATTGGCAGTGCTCAATGTCTGCTTTCTGGCACTTATCGGATTAAACCGATTTGAGGTGCGGCATATATTGAGTCAGGAAAAAACATCTATAGCAGAGCTTTTTGAGGACAGCGGAATAAGCCTTGCCGCGGATATCGTGCCGGATTCTTTTGATGCTGCGTGGTATACTATAAACAGAGATACCGATGCTGAGGCAAAAATAGTCGAGAAGCTTATTGGCCAGGCTGCGGCGGAGGATCAGGGCGGCAACATTTATTCCTATGAAAACGAAAATGGCAGCGCCCTTTTCCGCAATAACGGAGAATTTGAAATAAGGTTGGATTTCGTTGATGATGGAGCGGGAGCCGGCAGAACGGCGGCTCGCCTGCTTGAAGAAATGGGCATTGCATTTATAAGCGAAGGTGCAGAGATGGAGGAGCATGGCGACTCCCGAAGCATCAGCTACCTTTGCTCGTGGGAGGAAAGTCCGGTGCTGAACTGCAGCGTTTATCTCACCATTTATGCAGGCGGCAGCGCAGTGCTTTCGGGACGTCGCCTTAACGGAACGCCGCAGCAGGGAAGTGACGGCAGTGCGCTGGATATAAATACGATACTGGTGCGCTTTCTTGATGAGATAAAGTCCGGCGGTCATGTTTGCAACCGCCTTGAGAGTATTGAACTTTGCTATAATATGAACTCATCTGCTTCCGGAACCGTGCTGGAGCCGGTGTGGCATATCGTCACGGACGGCGGTGCGTATCAGGTGAACGTAAGCAGCGGCAAAATAATGAATTGAGTTTGAAATAAATTATGTAAATTATGCAATATTTTGAGGTATGCTATTTACAAATACGGAAATATTGGGTATAATAAACTGATATGAAATGGGCTTTTATGCCTTTTGCGATGATAACAAAGAAGCTGAGGTAGCTTCAGCTTATACATTATATACGACAAAGCCGAATGATGCGTAAGGAAGTGGAAAAATGACTGAGTATATCATTCGCGGCGGTAAACCGCTGTATGGCGAGATTGAGATCAGTGGCGCAAAGAATGCGGCCGTAGCCATTATACCGGCAACTTTGCTGGTTGACGGCGTATGCAGAATTGAAAATATTCCCCAGATAAGCGACGTAACGCTCTTTTTGAATATCCTTAAGACCATGGGTGCAGATATCCGTACGGTTAATAAGCATACTATGGACATAGATTGCCGAGGCATTCATGCCGGTGAGGGACCGGGCGAACTGATGCGCTCCATCAGAGCCTCATATTACCTTATCGGCGCAATGCTCGGTCGCTTTGGCAATGCCCGCGGCGCAATGCCCGGCGGCTGCGATTTCGGCGTGCGTCCCATTGATCAGCATATCAAGGGCTTCAAGGCTATGGGCGCCAGTGTGGACGTTATGGACGGCATGATAGTTGCCGATACTCCCGACGGTCATCTGAAGGGTGCGAATATTTATCTTGATGTTGTTTCTGTAGGCGCAACCATGAATATTATGCTTGCTGCCGTTAAGGCAAAGGGCAAGACCGTTATTGAAAATGCCGCAAAGGAACCTCATATAGTTGATTTGGCAAACTTTCTGAACTCTATGGGCGCGGATATCAAAGGTGCCGGTACGAGTGTAATAAAGATAAACGGTGTTGAGAGAATGAACGGCGGCTTCTATTCCATCATTCCCGACCAGATCGAGGCCGGAACCTATCTGGCAGCCGTTGCCGGAGCGGGCGGCGAGGTTCTTGTAAAGAATGTTATTCCCAAGCACCTTGAGTGTATTACCGCAAAGCTTGAAGAAATGGGCGCCGAGATAGAAGAGCGTGGCGATGCAGTTCTTGTTCGCCGCACGGAGCCTCTCCGATGCACCAACGTCAAGACTATGCCTTATCCCGGTTTCCCCACGGATATGCAGCCCCAGATTACCGCTCTGCTTGCCATGGCGCAGGGAACGAGCATGGTAACCGAGGATGTATGGGACGACCGCTTCCGCTATGTTTCTCAGCTTAGCCGTATGGGTGCCAATATCCATGTAGACGGCAAAATCGCTGTTGTGCAGGGCGTGGAACAGCTCAGAGCTGCTCCTGTAAGAGCCTGCGACCTGAGAGCCGGTGCCGCAATGGTCATTGCGGGTCTGTGCGCAGAGGGAAGCACCCGTATAGAAGATATCCATTATATCGAGCGCGGCTATGAGAACATTGTGGAAAAGCTGCGTGGAGTAGGAGCGGATATTGAGTGCGTCAGCATCAATCCTGATGCGGATAAGCCTGCGGAAGCTCTTGCGTAAACCAAAATAACAAAGGGGACACGGTGAAACGGAGTAATTATTTTGTTTCAGTGTGTCCTTTACCTTTTCGGGGAGGAACCCTTCACTATGCAGATCCAATCTTTTGCCAGCGGCTCGGGCGGCAACTGCACCCTTGTCTCCGGCGGAGGTAAATACATACTTGTTGACGCGGGAATATCCCTGCGCCGCATAAAAGCCTGTCTTGCAGACAGAGGACTCAGCCTTTGCGATATATCAGCGGTGTTCCTTACCCATGAGCACAGTGACCATGTGGCTGCGCTGCCGATGCTGGAGAAATATACCGATATTCCGATTATCACCTCCGGCGGTACCGCCCGCAGCGTTATGGCGAAAGGTAAGCTCAGCGGAAAAAACATTGAAATTATTGAAGCCGGTGAAGTCGTGGACATAGAAGGCGTAGCGGTTAAAGCCTTTTCCACCTCCCATGATGCGGCGGAAAGCTTTGGGTATTCCTTTGAATATGGCTATGAAAAAGTAGCTGTAGCAACGGACCTTGGCCGCGTTACGCAGGAAGTGCGCGGCTCGGTTTTGGGAGCTTCTGCCGTGCTGCTTGAAGCCAATCACGATGTGGATATGCTTCGAGTAGGTCCATATCCCTGGCATCTGCAGCAGCGCATATTGGGTCCCAGCGGACATTTGGCTAACGAAGATTCCGGCAGGTTTGCGCTGGAACTGGCTGAGAACGGCGTCAAGCATATTCTGCTTGCCCACCTCAGCAAAGAAAACAACACCCCGCGAGTCGCCTACACGACTGTGGCGGATATACTTATAAACGGAGGCGTGGAGCCGGGTTCGTTGAAGCTGAGCGTAGCTCCCGCTGATGAAATGAGCTGTATTTTGGAGACTTAACGATGTTTAATATAAAAATACTCTGCGTCGGAAAGCTTAAAGAAAAATTCTATGCCGACGCTGTTTCGGAATATCTCAAACGCCTTGGGGGATATTGCAGGCTGGAAATTGAAGAGCTTGCAGAAAGCCGACTTTCTGCTTCTCCGTCGGATGCCGAAATCTCCGCGGCGCTTGCCCGGGAGGCGGCAAGCATTAAAATGCGCATACCGAAGGACGCTTTGGTCATAGCAATGTGTATAGAGGGCAAGGAACTGGACAGCAAACAGCTTTCAGAGTTTATTGACCTCTGCGGCGTAAACGGCAAGAACAGGATATGCTTTATTATCGGCGGATCCGTGGGTCTTGACGACAGCATAAAGAACGAGGCAGCCCTCAAGCTTTCTATGTCCAGAATGACATTTCCGCACCACCTTGCAAGGGTGATGCTTCTTGAACAGCTCTACCGGGGATTCAAAATCTCGGAGGGCGCAAAATATCATAAATAAGAGGAGAATCGATATGGCATGGTGTCCTGAATGCAATAAGTATTTTGATACAGATGCCGGTGTTTGCCCCGAGTGCGGCGAACTGCTGGAAGATAAAAAGAATCCTGAGCACGAGCAGAGCTGCGGCTGCACCGATTGCTCCGGCTGCGATGGTGATTGCTCCAGCTGTTCCGGCTGCAGCAGCGACAGCGGAGATTTCGGCAGCTTTGCAAGCCTTGGCTTCAGTGACGAGGACGAGGATCACGAGTGTACCGGCAACTGCGATCCCGGTATATGGCCTCTCTGCGATGACGGCAAGGCAGTAAATCCTGCTCTGCTCATGACCGTAAGCGGCAGTCAGGTGGATTATGAGATGGCGCTGGCTCAGCTGCGTTCCTACGGCATACCCTCCGTCCGTGATTTCCCAGCGGCAGGTGAGGTTGCCAAGATAATTTTCGGGTTCAGCGGTACGGGAATGGACATTTATGTTCCCGAAAATATGGTCGAAATTGCCCGTGAACTGATGAAGCCTGTTGAGGACGATGGCGATGAGCTTTGATTATATGGCAGAGTACCTGCGTTGGGCGAACAGCCCTGCGCTTACTCAGAATGAAAAGCTGGAACTTCTCTCCATCGCAGCCGATGAAGAGGAGATAGAAAGCCGATTTTATTCTCCGCTGGAGTTCGGAACTGCCGGACTTCGCGGTATAATGGGCCTCGGTCTTTTCCGCATGAACATCTACGTTATCCGGCAGGCAACCCACGCCCTTGGAACTCTTATAGTTCGCGAGGGTGAGGAGGCTATGAAGCGCGGCTGCATTATCGGCTGCGATTGCCGCAACAACAGCCGCGAGTTTGCAATAGCGGCGGCGGAGGTCATGACAGGCATGGGCGTGCATGTACGCCTGTTTGAGGATATGCGACCCACACCGGAGCTTTCCTTCGCAATTCGCCATTACAGCGCAATGGCAGGCATAAATATAACTGCCAGCCATAATCCTAAGGAATATAACGGATATAAGGTGTACTGGTCTGATGGTGCGCAGCTGCCGCCCGATCATGCCGCGAAAGTGGCGGAAATAATGGCGCAGAACGATATACTCATTCAGCCGCCGATAAAGTCCTGCCAGGAAGCAATAGCTGACGGAACACTGGAGATCATTGGCAGGGAAACCGATGAAGCCTTCCTTGAGAACGTTATGGCTCAGTGTATCGAGCCTGAGTGCATTGCCAAAGCGGCAGACGAACTGAAAATAGTTTACACACCCTTTCACGGCGCTGGCCGCGTGCTTGTGCCGGAGGTTTTGAAAAGACTTGGTATCAAGCATCTTGACTGCGTTGAAGAGCAGATGATACCCGATGGAAATTTCTCCACTGTCGCAAGCCCGAACCCGGAAAATCCCGAGGGCTTCGCTCTTGCTGAAAAGTTGGCAAACAGGGAAGAGGCTGACTTCCTTATAGGCACAGACCCGGACAGCGACCGAATAGCCGTAATGGTTCGCACAGCCGAGGGTGATTTCCGACAGATAAGCGGAAATCAGATGGGCGTACTGCTTATTGATTATATACTTGCAGGACGCAGGAAAAAGGGCACGCTTCCCGCGAATGCCGCTGTAATTAAAACGATAGTTACAACCGATATGGCAAATAAGGTGGCAGAGGCTAACGGGGCAGCTTGCTATGACGTTTTTACCGGTTTCAAATACATCGCTGAGCTGATGAAATCCTTCGAGGAGGACAGCAGCCATACGCCCGTATTCGGTTATGAGGAGTCATTTGGTGTCCTTATCGGCAGTTTTGTGCGTGATAAAGATGCTGTTACTGCCGCGGCACTTTTCACGGAAATGGCAGCGTATTATCACCTGCGTGGAATGAGCCTGCTTGACGCGATGGATAAGCTGTATGAGAAATATGGCTATTACAGTGAGCGCACGGTCAATATTGTGATGCCCGGCGTAGACGGTATAGAAGACCGCAAAAAAATGATGTCGGGTCTGCGGGAGGATCCTCCCGAAAGTATCGGTGGAATGCGAGTGACCAAGCTGCGGGACTACAAGTCTGGTACAGAGCTGGATATTGTAAGCGGTGAAATGTTGGAAATGGAGCTTTCCGGTTCCGATGTGCTTATATTTGTCCTCGAAGACGGCTGTAAGCTTGCTGTTCGACCCTCGGGAACCGAACCGAAAATCAAAGTATATGTGCTTGCCTGCGGCAACAGCAAGATCGAAAGCGATAGCAGGGCAGAGGCCTGCTATGCGTTTGCCAAGGCTCTTTCGGAGCGTAAGTAAATAATAATCCGCCCTTGCGTCAGCGAGGGCGGTTCTTTATGTTAAAAGCGTATGGCAATATACTTATAAAGCATATCAAACAATGGCCGCCGTCCTTGCAATTTTGGAAGGCGTATAGTATAATCTATCTACACAATGAATTATTATGCTTTCGAGCATTATTGGAGGAATATAGATGTCCACAGAGATTTTTGGCAATATTTACGATATACAGAAGTTTTCTGTTCACGATGGCCCCGGTATAAGAACCGATATCTTCACCAAGGGCTGCCCCCTCAGATGTCTTTGGTGCCATAGTCCCGAATCCCAGACCTTTGGCCCCGACGTAGCATATATGGATATAAGATGCATCGGTATGAAATACGGTGCAATGTGCATGAAGGCCTGCGACAGAGGCGCCATTTCAGAAGGTCCCCTCAAGCCCACCCTCAAGGGTGACGATGAGATCACTCAGCCTATCATTGACCGCAGCAAGTGCGATGTATGCCTTAAGTGCGTGGAGGCATGTCCTTCCACTGCTCTTTACAATACTCTTCGCCGTGTTTCCGTTGAGGATTGCATGAAGGCCATTCGTCAGGACAGAAAGTATTATGAGAAGTCCGGCGGCGGCGTAACCATTTCCGGCGGTGAACCCATGAGTCAGTTTGACTTTACTCTCGCCCTTGCAAAGCAGTGCCGCGAGGAAGGCTTCCACGTTGCCCTTGATACCACCGGCTTCGCTCCCACCGAGCGCTATATGGAAATTCTGCCCTACGTAAATCTTTTCCTTTACGACCTTAAGCACATGGACTCCAAGCGCAGCGAGAAGCTGGTTGGCGTGCCCAACGAGCTTATCCTGAAGAACGCGGAGGAGATTGTAAAGGCCGGCGGCAGACTGCAGATTCGCTATCCCATCATTCCCAAGCTTAACGACAGCAAAGAGAACATCAAGGCTACCGCTGAGTTCTGCGTGAAGATCAAGGACGGTCTGGATGTTGTTCAGCTGCTGCCTTATCACCGCCTTGGCGCTATGAAGTATGTTCGTCTTGGCAAAAAATACCCCATGAGCCAGTCTGTGGAGGCACCTCCCGCCGAGTTCATGCAGGAAACCCTTGAGTACTTCCTCAGCCTGGGGCTTCCCGCACAGATCAGCTGATACATAAAAATAAACGCCGCCGGCAGATGCCGACGGCGTTTTTGCATATTAAATCAAAAATCACTCAAACGATATTTAAGCACTTCAAGAGCACATTTTTCGGCCGGAGTCAGCAATTCGGGCTTTTTGTGTACAAGGAAATGACATACCGGCTCAAACTCGGGAATGCTCGGGTCTGCGTCCAGCGGGACGATAGTAAGATTGCGATACTTGCTGGTGATCTTCTTTTTTGCTTCGGAAAGAACGAGGAGCATAGCACTGCCGGGATTGGAGGAAATATAGCCGGCCAGCGAGTCTTCGGTGGACATCTGACAGCTTATGCCGCCAAAGTATCTTGTGAACGGGGCAGGGGGATCTTCGGGAAATACGCCGATCTTAAGCTGCTTGATATCGTCAAGGGTGAGCGCTTCTTTGTTCGCCAAAGGATTTTTCTTGTTAAGCAGAATCGTAGGTGATTGGGTGGAAAAATGTTCAAAGCAAAGACCGAGTGTCTCCGCCTCTTTTTCTATACCGCCAAGCAAACCCTCGAGACTGGAACCGATGCCGATAGAAACGTTCCTTTCTATAAAATCGGAAAACTGGAAAAACATACCCGGATTGGGAGCCACATAGAGTATAACGTTGGGATAGGCGTGCTGAAGCTCCTCAGTGATAGAGGTGGAAAGAAAATCGCTGGTGTCCGGCGTACAGGATATCTTGGCAGTCCCGCTGAATTCAAGGCTGCCTGCGGAAAGTTCCTTCCAACTGCTGAGCGCGCTATCCAACTGAGAGATGATTCCCTCCGCCTGATTATATATTCTTTCGCCGAACATTGTGGGTTTAATTCCGGAATAGGAACGCTTGATCAGCTTGGTGCCAAGCTCGTTTTCCAAATTTGCGATAGATTGGCTTAACGCCGGCTGGGAAATGTATAAATTCTTCGCCGCTGCACTGATGCTGCCGCATTTTATTACTTCAATAAAGTACGCCAACTGGTCAAGATACATAAAAAACACTCTCCAAAAACAGACGAACCATGCCGGAATTCAGCCTGCCTGCCGCAATTATACACATGCCCAATAAATTGCGGTTAATTTTTTCAAAAGTATATCATACACGGAGCGAAATTGCAAATTTAAATTTACTTTCTTTTTTACGCATTTTGTTCATAAGTTATAATTATACCCCCTTCAAGATATTCAATGTAGACGAAAAGCACAAACGCTCTTGACTTTCAAGTTAAAAACATTTATTTTTAAGTCATAAGGCATGATGCCTGATTAGAAAAAAGGGGGAAGATCAATGAAAAAAGTGTTAGCGTGCATTATTGCGGTACTGTTGCTGGTATCAATGATGCCCGTCGTCCATGCAGCGGACGCCACTGTTTATGTGACTGTGAGTGTGGATGGAAAGCTTGAGGTTGTTGCGCAGCCTGTAACAGGCAGCAATATGACCGTAGAAGATGTTATTATTAAAGCGCACGAAAAGTTCTGCTCCGCTGGTGCCGATGGCTACCAGGCAGGAATAGACAGCATGTGGAACATGTTCTTGATCAGCAAGTGTTGGGGTGTCGAAGCAACCCCCTACATAATTGTCAATGGCTATCCCATTGGCGCCGATCCCAACAACAACTATACCGCTGACGTATTTGCAGTGAAGAATGGCGACAATATCATCATCTCCACCTCCAGCAGCGCATCGGTAGTTCCTCCTGTTGTTTCTCTTGCGGCAAAATCCGTTGGCGGCAATACCACTATCTCTGCTAATTCCTGGGCACTTGACTTTATGAGCTTCACTTATAAAGCCACTCCTTTGGCAGGCGCCACTGTTCTTGACGGCAACGGTAAAGTTCTCGGCACTACCGACGCGACCGGCAGCCTCAACTTTGACGCTTGCGCAGTAGCAGTTATTGATGGCGCCGCAGCTATTCCCGCTGATGGCACCTCCGTATCCACCGGTCTTAATTCCGGTGCTCCAGAACCTGTGGCAAAGCCTGCAGCCGAGCCCGAAGCTCCTGCAGCCGAGCCCGAAGCTCCTGCAGCCGAGCCCGAAGCTCCTG
>CAYYLZ010000019.1:0-34656 GCA_964472725.1 uncultured Oscillospiraceae bacterium | reverse complement strand
AAAAAATAGTAACCGCACAGAAAAACGGCTCCGGACGCGTCCGGAGCCGTTTTGGCATTATTTTATTGCTGCCATTACTTTTTCAAGATTTTCAGTCAAATCATCTGCACCGTCAAGCCAAAGGATCGGACATTTCAAAAGCTTCTGCCATTGGTTATGGTGAGCCCTGCTGCGCATATCCAAACCGCCGGTATCGTATGCTTTCGCCCATTCAATGAACTCAAGATGCTGCTTGTGCATATCTCCGCCGGGTTCAATTCGCTGGCCAAACTTTTCTTTTTCTCTCTTGTGCAATCGCTCGGCACGGATATCCGCATCGGTTTCAACACGAACCGCAAAAGTAAAACGCGGTATAAGTACGTCGCCCCAGCCTATAAGAGAGCCGGATATAACAACATTTTCTGCCGCATCAATATCCCTGTTCATCAGCGCAATACGCTCTTCGCGTGGCCTCTTTTCAGTATACGCAGGGTCTGTCGGCAGCCAAAAATAATCATCGGTGTCCATAAAGTGATAGCCAAGCTCGGCGCATATTTTTCTGCCTAACGTAGACGTTCCCGCGCCGGAAGCGCCGAAAATATGAATTACATTTTTCATAAACTTACCCTCAGTTCAGCATGGCGTCGTCAAACTGACGTATCTTCTCGGCAAGAGCACGATTTTCAAACTTCTTAAGCTCCGGGTCGCTTTCAAAGAGGAATTTTGCTTCCTCCTGTGCGGCATAGAGAGTATTGGTATCGCAGCTCAGCTCTGCAAGCTTGGTTGCGGGCAGGCCGCTCTGTCTGCTGCCAAAGAAATCACCGGGGCCGCGCATAGTAAGGTCGACCTCGGAAATCTTAAAGCCATCGCTGAGTTTGCACAGCGCATTAAGACGCTGGGCGCTCTCCTGAGTATCGGATTGATTGAACAGGACACAGTAGGACTTATGCTCACCTCTGCCTACACGTCCGCGCAGCTGATGAAGCTGGCTGAGTCCGAAGCGGTCTGCGTTTTCAACAACGATAAGCGCCGCGTTGGGCACGTCCACACCGACCTCGATGACAGTGGTAGACACAAGAACATCCGTTTCTCCGTCCTTGAAAGCCCGCATTATTTCTTCTTTTTCCGCGGCTTTCATTTTGCCGTGGAGACATGCTACCCGCAAATCGGGAAACACTTTTTCACTAAGGTTCTTATAATAGCTTTCCACCGCAGCGAAATTCATCGTTTCGTTCTCGTCTATGGCGGGGCAGATTATATATGCCTGCCGACCTTCACCCACCAGTCGGGCAATAAATTTATTGATACGCTCGCGCATATCTTCTTTTACTGCAAATGTGTCTATCTTCTGTCTGCCGGGAGGCAGCTGGTCAATAACGGAAACATCAAGCTCCCCGTAAATTATAAGCGCCAATGTGCGAGGAATTGGCGTAGCTGACATAATAAGTACATGAGGATCATCGCCTTTTTGGGCAAGCGCTGAACGCTGGCGCACACCAAAGCGATGCTGCTCATCGGCAACAACAAGTCCGAGATAGCGGAATTCAACGCCCTCCGACAGCAGCGCGTGAGTGCCGATTACCACATCGGTCTCGCCCGATTTCAGTGCCTCATACACTTCATTCTTCTGTTTTTTGGTCATGTGACCCGTAAGCAGGCTGCAGTGTATTCCGAAAGGCTCCAGCATTTTCGACAGCGTAGCATAGTGCTGCTCGGCAAGAATTTCGGTAGGCGCCATAAAGGCCGACTGCAAGCCCGCGCAGGCTGTAAACCAGCAGCAGGCTGCTGCAACGGCGGTTTTACCCGAGCCGACGTCACCCTGAACAAGTCGGTTCATCACCCTGCCGGAGCTCATATCAGCAAAAGCCTCGTTTACGACCCGTTTTTGGGCGTCTGTAGGCACAAAGGGTAACTTGGCATAAAAATCCCCGGGGTCACGTGGCTGCAGCTTGAAGCCCGGTTTTGACGTACCTGCAAACTTACGCTGCTGCAAGGCGCAGGAAAGCACGAAAAGCTCTTCAAATATAAGTCGGGTTCGCGCCCTGACGATATCATTTTCGGACTTTGGATCGTGAATGAGATTATACGCCGACACAACGTCGATAAGTCCGTATTTTCTGCGTGTTGATTCCGGTATGGTTTCCGGCAGGCCGTCCTGTATTGCGTCCAGGCCTTGTCTTATAGCACGCACAAGTATCTTCTGAGAGATACCGGCGGTAAGACGGTAAACAGGCATAATGCGCCCTACCATCTCCAGCTCATTTCCCTCTTTTTCGAATATTGGACTGGCAAGGGTTATAAAGTTGCCGGAGCGGTTGAACTTGCCGTAAAAGCGATAGGTTTCTCCCTTTTTGAGCTGACTTTTAAGGTAGCTTTGATTGAAAAAGGTTACGCCGCAACGTGCGGTCCCGTCGGTAATATCGAACTTCAAAAGCTCCATACCCCTCCGCACAAGATGGTTCTGCGGCTGCGTGGCCACAATAGCCGAAACGCTGAAATATTCACCGTCGAGAACATTTGTGAGAGCCGTGGTCTGACTTCTGTCTTCATAATCCCGAGGGAAATAAGAAATAAGGTCGTAAAGGGTCTTTATTCCCAGCTTTTCAAGGTTTTTGGCCCGCTGTTCGCCTATTCCTTTTATAAAGCGTATACCGCCGTAAAGCTCTGCCATACCGCAGCCTCCCTTCCTGTTTTTCTGTATTGTATCACTTATTGAGTAAATTGTCTTGCAATAATCGCTCGAAAATAATAAAATTTCAATATAAAAATAACGCCGGAGGCCTTAAAATGGACATTTTAAATATACCTGTTGTAAAAGAATATCTCCGCACCGCAACTCAGCTTTACAATCACGGCTGGGCCGAGCGAAACGGCGGCAATATAAGTATGCTCATGGACGGCGATTTTTCCGAATTTCCTGTTCTGCGAACCATCCCCTTCACCTTCGATGCAACAGATATGACAGGTCGCTGCATAATGATAACCGGCAGCGGCAAGTATCTTAAGAACGTGGAGATTGACCCGGAAAACAACGTGGCGCTACTCCGCATCTGCGACGGCTGCGCCGAGCTGCTTTGGGGTCTTGCTGACGGCGGCAAGCCCAGCAGTGAGCTGGCTGCCCATCTTCTCAGCCATTCCGCACGCCTTAAGGCCGATCCGAACCACCGCGTTGTAATGCACACCCACGCTACAAACGCAGTTGCCATGACCTTTGTGCATTCCCTTGACGAGCGGGAGTTCACCCGCACTCTTTGGGGCATGGCTACCGAATCCATTATGTTCTTCTATGATGGCGTTGCCGTCCTGTCCTGGATGCCCTGCGGTACTGATGAAATCGGCATTGCAACAGCCGAGAAAATGGCAGACCGCCGAGTTGTAGTTTGGGCACACCATGGCGTTTTCGGTGCCGGCAGCACTCCCGATGAAGCACTTGGTCTTATCGAAACCGTAGACAAAGCAGCGGAATTCTACATGATGACCGCTCACCTGCCCATTCTGCAAAAAATAAACGACAGCCAGCTCAAAGAGATGGCCGCCGTTTTAGGTATAACGCCCCGCCCCGGATATCTCAACTGAAGCTGGCGAGGTTTGCAACAAAATTCTTCATTTCCTGCTTGGACTCAATAAAATGAGTCGCCTCAAGTATTTCACGCTGTCTGCGCTCATCGAGACCGGTGAAATACTTCATGGCACCGGAGTTCTGCATCAGCGCAGCTCCAAAGCCCATGGGCAGCTCGCTGTAAATATGGTTCTCTGTATACATATGATCCTCCATTCCGCCGCCTTGGCGGCACAAATTACCTCGCCAATAGTTTTAACTGCGGCGGATAATTTATCCGGAGAAAAAATTCCCTGCATATCCATAAGATATGCAGGGGTTAACTTTTGCAGCATGCCCGAATTAGCCTTCTCCCTTGAGGAGAAGGTGGCGGCGTAGCCGACGGATGAGGGTCCGCCGCAAGGCGGCAGCACTACATACATTATTTATTCGCATGCGCGAATCCCCTCATCAGTCACGTTCCGTGACAGCTTCCCCTCCATGGGGAAGCCATTTCTAATATATTCATTTTTCAAAGGTTTTTACGTTACCAAGCAATTTAATCTTTCCGTTGTCCACTATTATAGCGCCTGACATAAAAGCCGTAGCATAAACCGTTTTTTCTCGTTCTGCAAGTACACGCTGTATCGCTTCATTCTGCAAATCAGTGTTCTCATAATGTACTTCCAAATAGAAATCATTCAAATACGGAAGTCCCTCATAATATCGAAACTCCGGATAATCCCTATCAGGTGACAAATGATACTCAGAAAGCTGTATGACAGCACCCGCGCTGTGCCCCATAACTATTCCATTGTATCTCGATAAAACTTCATATAAATCAAATTCCCTGATACGTTCCATCATTCTGTCAGGTAATCCACCGGGAAAATATACGATATCTGAATCTACAACTTTCCTTGCTGCCGTCTCTTTTGTATCCTCAAAATAGTTGATGAAACAGATATTGTCTTCGGATACGCCATAGTCGGTAAGGCTTCCAACTATTCCGGCATAAAATTGACCATTGATTTTACTATATAGAGAATTCCAATCTGCTAAGTTTTTGACAAGATTATCTCGAAATGAAAACGCTATTACTACAACCTTATGAGTTGGTTTTATGTAATTTTTCAGTTCGTCATGTATCCAAGGATCTGAAATTTTATAACCCTCAAGCAAAATATTTACCATTTAACCTCAATCCTTATACAAAATCAGTGAGAACCATGTTACGATGTTGCCGTTCATGAATGCGATACCATGCTTTTCGGCGATATCGGTAACAATTATGCCGTGGCTTTCCACGCAGGGGAACATATATTCCGGGTGGCGGCAGGGCTCGTCGGGATATGCGCAATCCTCGCAGTAGGCGCAGGCCTCGGTGGAAAGAACGTAGGTTTCGCAGCCCTGTTCAGCCACAAGGTCGCGCACCTGACGGGTTATTGCCTCGTGAGGGCCACGGGTAGCGAGGGTCTCTTCTATGTCTGCTATGTCATTTACCTCGGTAACGGTGGTGATACACAGTGCGTCCTCAAAGGAAAGAACGCGTGCCTTGCACTCACTCACCTCACCTACACCGGGAGGACAAGCCCATGTTTTATCATACATGGGACATTCCGTTTTGCAGATATATCTTATATTTTCCGAGAAAAGCAGTTCCTCGGTTTTGATAAACTCATACTGAAACAACGGAAGCTCCGCCAGCTTTTCTTCAAGCAATTCTCTGTTAAGCATATTAACTCCTCCTTATTTCTGTCCTGCAAGAAACTCTCGTATCGCCTGCTCGGCTCTCATTACCTCGCCCCTGAACTCGGTTGCCGAAACACGCAGAGCACCGTGACCGATTATTATTAGCTGCTCTAGGCCGTCGGAGGTAGCAACTCGCACACGATGTTTCTTGCCAATCTCGTTGGTAACACGCTCGATATACATATCCGCCGTTTCGGCTTCCTTCGTATACACTACGTTGATATTATGAACTTTTTCGACGCTGCCTGGATTGCCTTTCACCTTATATGCATCGAACACAAGAATAAGCTCGCAGCGGCGGAAACCCTGATAGTTGCAAAGGATATTGATAAGCTGCGTGCGGGCAGAATCAAGACTCTCCTGCGCTATGGCTTTAAGCTCGTCCCACGCGAAAATAATATTATATCCGTCAACCAGCAGATACTCGGGGCCTTCGGGCCGGGGTTTTGCACGATATCCCGAACCCGCTCCGCGCGGTTCCTTTACGGATTTAAAAGTCTTGCGAGGGTCACGTTTAACGGGGCCGTAGGTACGCTCAAATATTGCCATAAGCTCCTTATCGGCGGCAATGATCGCTCCGTACTCAGCGGCTCTCGCCTTATAATTTATCTCCGGCTCTTCCTCGCTTACGCGAACCTTACCCCAGCCGGTATCAATATGCATATGGTCGCGGACTTTATCCCATTTCACAACGATGCCGGCTCCGTGGCTGCAGAATACGGAATCAGCCGTATTTTCAAGGTCTGCGTCGCTGTCGTAGTCGATTTCGGCAATAACCTTTTCCGCGTCAAGGCAGGGTTCGTATCCTTTAAGGGTACAGAACAACTTTCCTTCTCCCCTGCTGTATGAAGTTAGCTCGGACTGATAGCCGCGCAGAGCTGCAACAGGTGCGCTACCGGTAAGAATCGAAAATTCACCGTCAGTCTCAGGAGGTTCAAAGCTGCCGTTCATCTGCTGTATATCCGTCATGGCTCGTCCAATCATCGCAGAAGGCAGTTCAATACGGAAATCATACCAAGGTTCAAGAAGCACACTTTCGGCACATTTAAGACCGTGCCGAACAGCTCTGTAGGTCGCCTGTCGGAAATCGCCGCCCTCGGTGTGCTTTATATGGGCACGTCCTGCAATCAGCGTGATTTTCATATCCGTTATGGGTGAGCCGGTAAGCACGCCCACATGGGTCTTTTCAAGCAGATGGGTAAGGATAAGTCGCTGCCAGTTTCTGTCCAGCTCGTCCTCACTTACATCAGTGGCAAAGCGAAGTCCGCTGCCTCTTTCGCCGGGTTCAAGGAGCAGATGTACCTCCGCATAATGGCGCAGCGGTTCATAATGTCCCACGCCTTCCACGGCAGCCGCAACGGTTTCCTTGTACGCAATACCGCCGCCGTCGAACTCGGCTTCAAGGCCGTAACGCTCATACAGCAGCTTCTGCAGAATCTCAAGCTGCACCTCACCCATCAGCTGCAGATGTATCTCCTGCAGCTGCTCGTTCCAATCAATGTGCAGAGCAGGATCTTCTTCCTCCAGCTTACGCAGATTTATAAGCGCCGTGTGGAGGTCTGTTCCGGGCGCAAGGCGTATGTTATAGGAGAACAAGGGTTCCAGTTCCGGCTGCATGGAATTTTCTTCAGCGCCGAGGCCGTCACCCGGTCTTGTCTTTGTAAGTCCCGTTACGGCGCAGACCGTTCCCGCCGGAACCTTGTCTGTCATCTGGTATTTGGAGCCGGAGTAAAGACGGATTTGATTTACCTTCTCCGACCACTCGCTGCCGTCGGCTGCAACACCGTTAAGCAGCGTCTTTACGTTCAGCACGCCGCCGGTTATTTTCATGTGAGTAAGGCGCGCACCCTGATCGTCCTGAGATATTTTATAAACCTTAGCGCCAAATTCTGCTGCATACTTACGTTCAGGCGCATAGTTAACGATCCCTTCAAGGAACTCGTCTACACCTTCAAGACGCAGCGCAGAACCAAACCAGCATGGGAAAATGTGCCGCGCTTTGATCGCGCCGCGTATTGCGGCAGCATCGGCAGCGCCTTTATCAAGCACCTGCTCCATAACAGCTTCGTCACACATAGCTATGCCGTCATAGAAAGCATCGTCAAACTCTCCGCTGAAATCAGCGCAGCCATCGTCAAGCTGTTTTTTCAGCTCTGTGAGCAGCTTTGTACGGTCAGCGCCCGCCAAGTCCATCTTATTGACGAAAATGAACGCAGGCACATTATAGCGCTTCAAAAGCCGCCACAAAGTCTTAGTGTGGCTCTGCACGCCGTCTGTACCGTTTATAACGAGGATAGCCATATCCAGCACCTGCAGAGTACGCTCCATTTCCGCAGAAAAATCCACATGCCCCGGAGTGTCAAGCAGCGTCAGCTCCATATCCTTCAGGTGCAGACGCGCCTGCTTGGAGAATATAGTGATACCGCGCTCTTTTTCAAGGGCGTAGGAATCCAAAAAAGCATCTCCATGGTCTACTCTGCCAAGCTTACGAAGCTCACCCGAGCGATACAGGAGCGCTTCGGACAAAGTCGTCTTGCCGGAGTCTACATGAGCGAGTATTCCCGCAACTATCTGGCGCATCAGCTTATTTTAACACGGTTTCCCGCACAATTTATCTTTCGCATATATGTCCTCACAAATTGTTTTTTATAATTATAACCTATTCAACAAAAATCGGCAACAGTGCTTTCTTTAAAACTTGAAAGGGTCGGCGCTGTATGGTAATATCTTAACAATATTATCGAATCGGAGATCGGCATTATGATACATACAATTCTTTGGGACGTGGACGGCACTTTGCTGGATTTCCACGCAGCTGAGCGGGAGGCTATCAAAACTCTGTTCCGCCGTTTTGAGCTCGGCGAATGCAGCGACGAGATGCTGCAGAAGTACTCCGCTATAAATAAAGCCTACTGGGAACACCTTGAGCGCGGTGAGCTGACCAAGCCTCAGATATTGCTTGGCAGATTCCATGATTTCTTCGCCTTGGAAGGGATCGACACTTCCCTTGCCCCCAAATTCAACGAAGCCTATCAGATAAGCCTCGGTGACACCATAGTTTACAAGGATAACAGCCTTGAAATTATCAAATCTCTGCGCGGCAAAGTAAATCAGTATGTAGTTTCAAACGGAACTATTGTCGCGCAGACGAAGAAGCTCCGTCTTTCCGGTCTTGGTGAGCTTATGGACGGGGTATTTCTGTCTGAGGAGATAGGCGTCGAAAAGCCAAATGTCGAGTTCTTCAACAAAGTTTTCGACTCTATCTCTCCTGCTTATAAAACAGAAATACTTATAGTTGGCGATTCTCTCAGCAGCGATATACGCGGCGGCAACAACGCAGGCATTCTCTGCTGCTGGTACAATCCCACCGGCGCTCCGCTGACAGAAAATGTGCGCGTTGATTATGAAATACGTGATTTGCGTGAGATATACGGAATATTGGAGAAGTAACTACCCCTACCATGCCCGCACGCCATCTATATGAATAAAACGCGCTATATCGTAATCATAAGAGCTAAGCGGACGGTCAAGGGTGTCGTAGCTGTGGGCGGCAATAAGTATGCGCGGTTGGGTCTCAGTGATTATAAGGGAATGATAAAAGTCGCCGCTGTATCTCCCGAGCTGGATCACATCGCCGATTTCCACTTCGCTGCGGTCAACAACGTGACCGTAAGGGCCTACCGAACTATTTGTGGTAAGAAAATTATACAGATATTCAACACCTGTCCATGATGCCGTCCGGTCAGATGGCGATAAATAATACCAGCCGTATGTCGGAGTGAAATTCATCTCCTGCGCTCCTGCGTAAATGCATTGGGATATAAAGCCGGTGCAATCGCCGCCGATATCTTCAAAGTCATAATAAGCCGGATTGCGGTCAAGCGCCCAGCGGCGGGCGTAGGCTGCGGCAGCTTCCCTGTTATATTCAAGTTCTCGCATAAGGTTCACCTCTCAACATAACTTATGTTGTATATGTTTATCTGGTGAAAAGGAAAAACGCCAAGGTTCAATGAACCTTGGCGTTTTTGGCGGAGAAGGAGGGATTTGAACCCTCGCTGCGTTTATCACACACTACTCCCTTAGCAGGGGAGCCCCTTCGGCCTCTTGGGTACTTCTCCATTTGCCGAACACGCATTATATTAGCATGCTTTCCCTGCTTTGTCAACTGTAAAAATGCGAATTTTTAAAATTTGAAAACGTTACTTTATCATTTCCGCAAATTCGGCTTCGTCGATGATCTTTATCCCCAGTTCCTGCGCTTTGGTCAGCTTGGAGCCTGCACTCTCACCTGCAAGAACTATAGTAGTTTTCTTGGAAACAGATCCGGATACCTTGCCGCCCAAACTTTCGACGATGGCTTTTGCTTCGTCACGGGTATACTGGCTGAGAGTTCCGGTAAGGACAAAGGTCATGCCTTCAAAGCGGCTGTCTACTCTGTCTTCTATTGCATTCATGGAAACGCCTGCGGCCTGCAGTCTGCCCAGCAGATGCTCGGACTGGGGGTTAGCAAACCAGCTTGTTATATATTCGGCTGTAGTTGCGCCAACATCGTTAATATTGGTCAGTTCCTCTACGGTGGCGTTTTTCAGCGCCTCCATATCGCCAAATCGGCGGGCAAGCAGCTTCGCAGCTGCCTCACCTACCTGGCGTATACCAAGACCGTATAGCAGACGCGCCATACCTGCTGATTTGGATTTTTCGATGGCTGCGATAAGGTTCTCTGCAGACTTTTTACCCATGCGTTCAAGCATCGCAACGCTCTGCGCTTCAAGCTCATACAGGTCGGCGGAAGTGGAAATAAGTCCTGCGTCAATCAGGTTCTTTGCCAGAGACTCACCGAGACCGTCGATATCCATAGCCCCCTTGGACGCGAAGTGGACAATATTTCTAAGCTGCTGAGCGGGACACTCCGCGCCTGTACAGCGAACCGCCGCACCGTCCTCATCGCGCGAAACAGGAGAAGAGCACACGGGACAAAGCTCCGGCAGCTTATATGGCACTGTACCCTCCGGGCGCTTATCCTTATTGACGGAAAGCACCTCGGGGATAATCTCGCCCGCTTTCTGCACCAGCACAGTATCACCGATGCGAATATCAAGAGCGTCAATAACGTCCTGATTGTGGAGCGTTGCGTATGTTACTGTTGTACCGGCCAGGCGCACAGGGTCAAAGACAGCCTTCGGAGTAAGAACTCCGGTTCTGCCAACCTGAACTACAATATCCTTTACTACAGTTTCCTTTTTCTCGGGCGGATATTTGTATGCAACCGCCCATCTCGGTGCTTTTGCGGTGCTTCCGAGTCGCTCGCGTTCTGTAAGGCTATTCACCTTTACGACAGCACCATCTATGCCGTATTCATACTCATCGCGTCTGTCACCGATATCCTGTATAACAGCAGCGCAATCATCGTAATTTGTTACGATTTTATAGGGAATTACCTTAAAATTGTGGTTTTTAAGGTATTCCAAAGTCTCGGAATGAGATGTAAAGTTAATTTCATTTACATATTGAATGTTGAAAACAAGTATATCAAGTTTTCTCGCCGCGACTACTTTAGGGTCGAGCTGGCGCATAGTTCCGGCGGCTGCGTTTCTAGGATTTGCAAATAGCTTCTCCCCACTCAGCTCACGCTGTGCGTTCAGCTCCTCAAACACCTTCTTAGGCATGAAAACCTCACCGCGAACTATGAGCGTTTCTGGGGCGTCGGGTATAGTAAGAGGTATAGAACGGATCGTTTTAAGGTTTTCGGTCACGTCCTCACCCACCCTGCCGTCGCCGCGGGTAGCACCCTTTACAAAAACGCCGTTTTTATAAATAAGCGCCATGGAAAGGCCGTCAATCTTTGGCTCGACGGTAAACTCCGGCCGGACAACACTCTGCTCACTCTTCTCATGGAATGCCTGCAGTTCGTCATTGGAGAACACATCGTTCAGACTTTCCAGCGGAACCTCATGGGTTACCTCATCAAAGGCGCTGACAGCGGCACCGCCAACTCTCTGGGTAGGCGAATCAGGCGTAACAAGCTCCGGATTCTGCTCCTCCAGCTCTATAAGGCGGCGCATGAGCGCGTCATATTCAAAGTCACTTATAGTCGGCTCATCCATCACATAATATCTGTGATTATGCTCGTTAAGCTCATCTCTCAGCTTCTTGATTTCAGCTTTTGCGTCCATAATTTTTACTCCTCAGGAAGTAATATCAAATCTCTCAAGGTTTTCGTCCCAATTTTCGTCCGCTTCAAAGAAGGTATAGCTTTCGGGTACATCGCCGATTATGACCGTTTCCGCGACAGCAACTTCGGCGCTTACATTCGTATCAACCGTTTTGCCGGGTAGCATCATATTGACAGCCGTATTCACCCGAACAATTATCCGGTGGCAGGTTTGGTTTATCCCTGCCGAGGAAAATTTGTTTACAAATTCTGTAGTTGTCTGTGCTGCGGAAACAAGCTCAACAGGAATATTCGGCCCTTTACCCGAAAGAAGCTTCACGCCGGTAAGGTTCCCCATCGGGATATTTATCTCTGCACTCACGTTATCGGCAAAGGCATTTATAACATCAGCGGTGATCGCCGCTTTAAGCCCGTTTACTTTTGCCGAGTTTGTCATAATTGCCGCTACAGAGCCGTTTTCGTCCTTTTCAAGGATTATTATATCGCGGTATTCCAGCTCGCCATCGGCTAGCCGTGCCGCTATAGCATTATTTATGACCGCTGAAACCATATAATTTGCTTCTGCTTCCGCAAGACGCACTACGATAGGCATAAAGTGCCGATAAAACGATACTGCCAGCCATATTGCGACCACGCCAAATATCAAAAGTAAAGCTGCGGCAGTGCGGTTTTTACCCCGCCGCAGCTTTCTTCGCTTTAATGTATATCTCAGGTCTGACACAGGACAGCACCTCCTGTGTCATCTTATTATACTCCGCTTGTACCCTATTACTTCAAATCTTCAAGGAAGAGCATTGCCAGCTTGTACATATTATCGAAGTCTTTTATGCAGCCAACGCTGGAAGGAGAATGGATATATCTGAGAGCTGCGGAAATAGCGGCTACGCGCACACCGGCACGGGAGCGCTGGATAGCCTGAGCGTCAGTACCACCCGAAATATAAGTTTTAGTCTGCCAGGGAATATCGTTGCTGACAGCCAGCTCACGCAGGCGCTCAAACAGCTTACGGTCGTAGATGGCGCCACCGTCCATGAAAGGTACAACAGGGCCGTTGCCGGGAATGCAAACCTTTGCCGCACCCTTCTGAGTGGGCAGGTCGGCAGCAGTGGTACCCTCGATAACAAGAGCAATTTCAGGCTTAAGGGCAAATGCTGCGCCGAATGCGCCGCGGCAGCCCACTTCTTCCTGAACAGTAAAGGCGAACCATGTGTCAACAGGAAGCTCGGAGGCAATGAGCTGCAGCATGATAGCGCAGCCTATTCTGTCGTCAATAGCCTTAGCTTTGAGCCAGCCGTCGCCGAACTCAACCACACCGGGGTCAAAACAGCCTACATCGCCAACGCTGACTTTTTCTTCAGCCTCTTCCCTGTTTGCGGCACCGATATCGATATACATTTCTTTGACCTTGGGAATGCGGTCGCGCTCGCCTGCTTCAACCAGATGGAAAGCCTTGATGCCCATTACACCGGGAAGCGCATTCTCGCCTACGTAAACCTTTTTACCGATTACAACTCTGCGGTCAATGCCGCCAACAAAGTCAAACTTAAGGTAACCGTCCTCGGTGATCTCATTAATGATAACGCCAACCTCGTCCATGTGGGCAGCCAGCATTACCGTGCTCTTAGGCTGAGTCTTACCCTTTCTGAAAACAAGTACGTTGCCCATGGCGTCGGTCCTGATTTCGTCAGCAAAGGGCTTCGCCTTTTCGATTATATATTCACGCACCTTATCCTCGCGTCCGGAGGCACCGGGCAGCGCGCAGAGTTCCTTAAGAGTCTTAAGCATTGATGACACCCCTTTCAAAATAGTCCTTGAGGAAGCCGGTAAGCAGCTTTACACCGATTTCAGCGTCGGAAAGCTTTACCGTTTCAACGGGGCTGTGCATATACTTGAGAGGTACCGAAAGGATACCGGTGCATACTCCTTCGCGTGCGATCTGAATGGGCCATGCATTGGTGCCGGAATGGCTGGGGGCAACTTCGATTTTATAGTCTATCTCATTGGCCTTGCAGTATGCCATAAGAGCGTCGGACATTTTTCTGCTGGCGTTGGGGCCGACGGTAATAACCGCGCCGCATCCTGCCTTGAAGGTGTCAGCGCCGGAGGCGTCGGGTGTGGAAGCATGAGTTACGTCAACAGCAATACAGTATTCGGGCGCGATACCGAAAGCGGCAGGCTGCGCGCCGCGGCAGCCAAGCTCTTCCTGAACGCTGGCGGTAAAATACAGGTCATAGCCAAGCTTTATGTCCTTAAGGTTCTCCATGACCTTAAGGAGCATGGCAACGCACATACGGTCGTCCATGGCCTTACCACAGATATACTCGCTGCCAAGGTCGAACACATCTCCGCGGAATACGCCGTATGTACCGGGCAGCACACGCTTTTCAGCTTCTTCCTGAGAGTAGCCGATGTCAATATAAAGCTCATTGACCTTTATGGACTTTTCTCTGTCCTCTGCACTGAGAACATGAGGAGGCAGGCAGCCAATTACGCCATAAAGGGGCTCGTCTGCAAGCACGGTTACTTCACGACCGGGCAGCATACGGGCATCGACTCCACCGATGGTGGAAAACTTCAGGAAGCCTTCCTCAACCTCGGTAACTATAAAGCCGACTTCGTCCATGTGCGCGTCGATGAGCATACGGGGTGCGTCCTCAACGCCGCTCTTCTTAACGCCGATAACATTGCCCAGCGCATCGATTTTCACTTCATCGACCAGCGGGGTCAGCAGTTCCTTTATCCGCTCAGCGGCAGGAGTTTCGCTGCCAGAGGGCGCAGACAAAGCGGAAAATTCCTTGATTATCTCTCTAAGTTCCATATCTGTTTCTCCATTCAAAGTGAATTTACTATCTCGCGGAAGCGCTCACCGCGCTCCATAAAGTTCTTGAAAAGGTCAAAGGAAGCGCTGGCTGGAGACATTATAACTATGTCACCCGATTCTGCCAATGCGGCAGCGCCGCGAATTGCTTTCTCGAATTCTTCAAATTCAAATATTTCAGGCTTATTCACGTCGTCGCAGTTAAGCACGGCTTCTTTGATTTTAGGTGATGTGGCACCAACGAGCACCAACTTCTTGACGCAACGGCATATAACCGGCCCAAGAACATCATAGGGAATATGCTTATCATAGCCGCCCGCAATAAGAATTACTTTTTCATCGAAGGATTCAAGACCGGCAATGCTGCGGCTGGGGCTGGAGGCAATGGAGTCGTTATAATAACGTACGCCGTCCTTTTCACGCACCAACTCAATGCGGTGCTCGACTCCGCCGAATTCGGCGGCAACACGTCGGCAAGTCTCCTCGCCTACTATGTCGATAACCGCGTTAAAGGCCGCCATATAATTCTCCACATTGTGCAGACCCGGCAGCTTTATATCCCTGCGCTTTACGATTTCTCTGCCGTTATAGAAAATCGCCTCACCGTCAAACCGGCAACCGTTTTCGATCTGCTTGCGGCGGCTGAACATACGCAGTTCACCTTTTGCTTCACCCGCAGCGGCGGCGGTAATGTCGTTATCGGAATTTAGCACCAGCAGGTCAGCAGCAGTCTGATAAGCGTAAATATTCTTCTTTGCAAGAGTATATTCTTCCATATCGGTGTGGTAATCAAGATGGTTTGGTGCGATATTGGTCACCACGGAAATATTGGCGCTGCGCTTCATGGTCATAAGTTGGAAGGACGACAGTTCAACAACAGCGTAATCCTCCGGCTTTATATTGCCGGCCTCGGCAAGCAGCGGTTTTCCTATATTGCCGCCAAGGTGAACGGTATGTCCTGCCGCTTCAAGAAGCTTTGCAATAATGGTTGTAGTAGTTGTTTTTCCATCGCTGCCGGTAACGGCAACTATCTTGCAGGGGCAAACGTCGAAGAATATCTCCATTTCGGAGGTCACAACACTTCCACGCTTCTTTGCTTCAATCAGCTGTGGAATATCCGGACGCATGCCAGGAGTTTTGAAAATAACATCATGGTCAAGACCGCTGAGGTAATCATCGCCAAGGTGCAGTTCTGCGCCCTTGCTCTCCAGCTTGTCTGTCAAGCCACCAAATTTGTCTCTTGTATTTCTGTCGCAGGCTGTTACAGAAATACCATTATCCAAAAGCAGCTCAATAAGCGGAGTATTGCTTACGCCCACGCCGATAACGGCTACGCGTTTACCGCTGAGACTGCATAAATATTGCTGTAAAGTCATAATCACAGACCTCCCTCTCTATTCGAGAGCAATGGATTTTCCTATTAAATCATTATATAACCAAAAGCAAAAAATAGCAATCCAAGTTATAATAATTTGGCGGTTAATATTTTTACAATATGCGCAATTTATAATTGACCCCATGAGAAAGTTATTATATAATTTTGATAAATATTAATTATAGGAGGCTACACTATGAACCTTATTGAGAAATACGCTGCTGCGGCAAGCGCAAAGTCCATCGGTCAGTATACTCCCCCCAAATGCTTCGAACTTGCCGGCAAAAAGTTCGAATTCGTTATCGACACCAACGAGGATTGCGGCAACGCTGTTCTCAATTTCACCGGCGAAACCACTGTTGAGTGGGCTACCCGCAACAGCACCGAGATGGTCGAGGCCGAGTACGAGTGCCGCAAGTCTGATGACCGCACCTATCTCGTTACCTACTGTACCACTGAAAACGGTCTCAGAACCTGCCACACATGGGTCATCGACATTGACCAGGAACTTGTTACCTTCCTGCGCTGCCCTGTTGGCGAAAATCCCCTTTATCCCTACCTCATCGACAGCCACTTCGGTTTCGGCTACATAAAGGTAGAGGGCAAGGAACACACCGATCGCCGCCGCCATGGCTTCACCGACGATGTTACCGGCACCGCCGTTAAGTGGACCTACGGCCACGAGCTTGCTACCGTTCATGTATACTATCATCCCAACTGGTACCGCATCGGTTACCCCAAGGATGAGGTAAGAAGCAAGGAAGCCGAAGAGACCAACGAAATGTTCAACAACATGATGAAGGCTCTCCCCGGTCCCGATGAACCTGCATACTACGTAAAGATCAAGGAAGGCATGTACCTTGTAAGCGTTACCGAGCAGAACATGGAAAAGATCCTCGGCGAGAAGGTCGGCTTCCGCAGCGATACTCTCTGCTTCCTGGATAACTGGGACAGAATGTACAGCGTAGGCCGCGGCTTTGGCACCATGAGTTCCAACGGCGTTGACAGCCCCATCTTTATCATGATTGGTAAGTACGGCTCCCCCGTTGAGGTAGATGAGCATTTTTTTACTGATAAAAACCCCTACCTTGTCTGATAAATAATTTCCAGCTCTTGGAGGGGTTGAATTGTTAAATAACTCCAAATTTGCGGCTGCAGTTTTGCAGCCGCAAATTTTTATTGGTTGACATTTAATTGCGGGAGTAATAAAATACTCGCTGTGAGAAGACTGGGCAGTCGCGTGGACATGCCGAAAGGCGGTTCACGAGGAAAGTCCGGGCTGCATAGGGCAAGGATAACGGGTAACGCCCGCCGAAGGCGACTTCAGGAAAAGTGCAACAGAGATATACCGCCCCGTCAATATTCAAAATCGCGACGCAACCCAACGAAGTGGTTGTGGCGCGAAGAGGAGGAACAGCGAAATGAGCAAGCTTTGCCGTTTACGGCGAAGTGCGCGATATGAAGCTTGTTCCGACGAGGTAAGGGTGGAAAGGCGAGGTAAGAGCTCACCCGCCGGCTGGGAACAGTCCGGCGCTGTAAACTCTATCCGCAGCAACACCGCGGAGGGGACATTGGTTTGCCCGACCGTCCCCGGGAGGTGGCTTGAGCCTGTCGGCAACGGCAGGCCTAGATAGATGACTGCTGCAGACACGGATTAAATAGGCCGTTCAAGTCTGTACAGAACCCGGCTTACATGGCTTCTCACAACAAAACCGCCGCTCCGGCTTCGGATCGGCGGTTTTGTTTATTTGATGTCAAATTCAAATGTGAACCAGTTGTCTTCTTCATCACTGTATTCAGGGTTATTATTCACAAAGAACGGAACGCTTAATTTATATGATCCGCAAATGAGTATTATTGGCTTTTTCTTTATATTTTTCAGTGAGCTTAGCTCTATCTTGTTTTCATAGGTTTCACCTGTTTTGAGCTGTACTAACTCACCTTTATCTCTTACCGCAGTTACACCACCGTAAACGTCATAATAGCGTTTATTCACCTCATCATATATTTGCAAAATGTATTTTCCGGTATAAAAGCTGACATTGCTGAACAACTTATTCTCTATTGTTACGGTTATTGTATCATCATTGGCATAACTGTTGCTATCAATTCTGACTTCGAAAAATTTATCACTTATACCTGTAACCAAATTTCTGGTACACAATTGCTCCCCGTTATAGCAAAGCCATGTATAACCGTACCTATCAGATTCTACAGTAACCTTGCCATATACTTCATTGAGAAACTCGATGATATTTTCGTCTATATAATGATGATGGTTAGCGGTCGGAACCCCCTCTCTATATGTACGATAATTATTCACCGTGCCGACAACAGCAATGAGCAAAACTACAAGGAATGCGGTGATTATCCGCTTCGGATATTTCTTTATGAAGTTCTTCACAGCTCTGCTCCTTTCCGCTTATTGCATACGTACTTCTCGCTATTTTATTTTAAAATAACAATAGAGATAAATTTTCCTAACCTGATTAACTTTCTTACCATCAACATATTCAGTTCGCTTCAACGTTGCCGGCTTACTAAGTCTATATCTACCCTTTTTAAGCGTTATTGGCTCATCGCTGACTTCCCTCACATCAGACAAGTCAACAGAAAACTCCCAGCGTTCATCTTCATTCAATTCTATCAGCTCACCCGCAATATCTTCGCCAATTTCTCCGGTGTGCACACAATACCAAATACCATTTCGCACAACTTCCAAAACATATTTCTCGCTGTCAAATTCCAATATTCCTTTTTTACTTGCAGAATAATGATTAATTTTAGCAATGACGGTATCTTCTTTAGAATAGTTCTCTTTATCGGTACGCATATAACAAAATGGGTAACTTTCTCCTTCTTCCCCTTTTCCTACAAGATAAATGTACTTGTCATCTGCGGCCTTATAATACACTCCATTGTAGTGAACTTTACGTCGGTACATCTTCCGCATAAAAGATATTACCTTCGCCGTAAATGCCTTCAAGGTACTTAAATGTACTTCGGGTTATATCTCGGGGTTTGTCAGAGCGTCCGCTGTATGTAGGATAATTATTTACCGTGCCAATGATCGCAATAAGCAGAACTACCAATGCGGTAATGATTATTCGCTTGGGGTACTTATTTATAATGTTTTTCATATATGTACCTCCTTATCGTTAAGTCTTTACCTTATCTTAAATTCACATACAGCCCATACATCTATGGTCTTTTTGCTGTACTCGTTTGCCTTGTGTGTTATCAGCAGCCCGATTCTGTAATTGCCATCTTTGAGCTTTATTGGCTCATCATGCTCTTCGCTAATATATTCCAAAGGGATTTCAACGTTGTAGGCTTCACCTTTTTCAAGACGAAGCACCTCCGGATTTTCGCCTTGATTAATTTGGCCGGTGTGCAAAGTATACCAAACACCGGCATCATACTTCCCCTGAAGTACATAGCCATTAACAACAAATTCTGCGTAATAGGATTTCCTGTTATTTAGTGTTGCAACTACGGTTTCGTCATGCTTATAGCATTCCTTGTCTGTCGTTAATGTAGCATTCTTGTAGCCCTTATCATTCATATTTGGAAGAATGAGGTTTATTTTTTTATAATACACCCCTTCAGTTGCAACCATGATAACATCATCGGTATAAATCGCCTGCAACAACTCCATTGTAGGCTTGCTGACCGTACGTTTCCCGTAACCGTCCAGAATAAAATAACTGTCAAGATCGCCATTCAATTCACGGTACGTCCGATAATTATTGACCGTACCTACAATGGCAACAAGCAAAATGACCAGCGCAGAAATTATTATTCGCTTGGGGTACTTTTTTATAAAATTTTTCATATATGTACCTCCTTGCCGTTTAAGAATTTATTTTATCTCAAACTCGCAGCCCAACCATGATTTTGCAGGTTCGAGATCCGTTCTATCACTTTTCAACTCGACCAGAGTGCATATACGATACTTACCATTTATGAGCTTTACCGGTTCAGCTGTAAACTCGCTGATATATTCAAGAGGTACCGAAAACTCATAGCTTTCGCCTCTTTGCAGCTTTATACTTTCCCGATGCTCACCTTCAGCAAAATAACCCGGCCGCAGAGTATACCATTTTCCGTCGTAATTTATCTGCACTTTGTACTGCTCCAAATACACCTCAACATAGTTGTAGGTTAAATTTGTAACAGTACACATCATCGTATCATCTGCGGAAAATTTATCATCATTCAATTCAAAATCAACTCTTGTGAGATTTTTGCGCACTGTTACGTAATCCGGATAAATCTCGTATCTGTTCAACTCATCAAAAATCGCGTACACTTCTCCGCTTTTTTTCACTTTAATTTCGGCAGTGCCGTATACATCAACAAGTAGATTATGAAGTTTTTCGTCAACTCCCGATGTGCGGTACGTTTTGTAATTATTCACCGTACCGACGATCGCGATAAGCAGAACTATCAGTGCGGTAATGAATATTCTCTTAGGATATTTACGGATAAAGTTCTTCATATTCTCCCCCTTTCCTGTTGTGGTGTTTTATTTTACAGTTACCATATTGGAATTTTATCATATTTCAGCAGATTGCACAATATTATATCGTCAGTTCGGTCATATTTGTTAGTTATACCCATGTTTAATTTTCGCCAATATACAATAATTACACCGCTTGGTGATTGCCAAAAGGTGCAAAAAGGAGTATACTGTATTTTATCAAATCATTTATTACACAGGAGCTGATACATAATGAGTATTAACATTGAAAAGCTTGCCGCAGAGGCACTTGAAAATGGCTTTGACTTTGTCACTGACCTGGATATTAGCACCATGAATCCTATGGACGAGGTTCGCGATATGTGCGCCGTGGACAAGTGTCACGCCTACGGCAAGAACTGGTCATGTCCTCCCGCCTGCGGCACTGTAAACGAGTGCGCAGCCGAGATCAAGGAATACACCACCGGCCTTATCGTTCAGTCCACCATTACCCTCGAGGACGAATTTGACTTCGAAGGCATTCAGGAGCTAGGTGTTCGCCACGGTCAGACCTCCGTTAAGTTCACCAAGTTTCTCCGCGAGAACTATCCCGATATGAAGATACTGCCCCTCACTGCAGGCGGATGTACCTTCTGCAAGGAGTGCACTTATCCCGATGCACCCTGCCGCTTCCCCGACATGAGAATGTCTCCTCTGGAAGGCTACGGCATCTTCGTAAGCGATCTTTGCACCAAGAACGACATTCCCTACAACCGCGGTAAGGGTACTCTCACCTACGTTGGCGCTTTCCTCTTTGCATAAGGAGCAGATATGAACATAGAGAAAGTTATATCCGAGGCTCTGGAGCATGGTTTCACTTTGGCTGCGCCCCTTGATGTAACCACCTTTGACCCCCAGCAGTCCGTACGCGACCTTTGCGCCGCGGGCAAGTGCAAATGGTTCGGCAAGAGCTGGTCATGCCCTCCCGCAAAGGGCAGCGTTGAAGAATGCGGAGCGGAGCTCAAGGAGTATTCCTGTGGCATTATCGTTCAGTCCACTGCCGAGCTTGAAGATGAGTTTGACTTCGAGACCATCATGGAGCTTGGCGACACTCACAAGGAGAACTTCAAGAAGTTTACCGTTTGGCTCAACGAGACCTACGGCTGCAAGATGCTGCCCCTGGCCTCCGATGTCTGCAATCACTGCGAGGAGTGCACTTACCCCGACACTCCCTGCCGTAATCCCAAAATCCGCATGCACCCCATTGAGGGCTACGGTATTCTTGTAAGCGATCTCTGCCGCAAAAACAACGTTCCCGCCAGCCATGGCAAGGACACATTTACTTACATCAGCTGCTATCTTTTTGAGTAAGGAGCATTGAAAATGAGAGTAACATTTCTCCCCGACCATATAGTCAGAGAGGTTGAAGCCGGCACCACCATTATGCAGGCCGCCATTGACGCAGGACTTAAAATTGACGCCCCCTGCGGCGGCAACGGCAAGTGCAAGAAGTGCAAAGTAAAGGTCACCTATTCCGGCGGCACCGAGGTTGTGCTCGCCTGCACCACTGAAGTCACAGAGGATATCACCGTTGAGCTTGGCGCAAAGGCCGAGGGTCACCGCATACTCATGGGTGGTATTACCCGCGATATCGTGGAAAATCCCGCTGTCAAGGCAGTTACCGTTAAGGTTCCCGAACCCAGCACCGAGGATCTCCGTGCATGCTGGCTGCGTCTTAAGGACACTGTTGCAGAGGCTGCCGGTATCCCCGCCGAGGGTATTCAGCCCAGCGTATACACCGCCTCTCATCTTTATAACACCCTCACCGGCAACAACTTTGAGGTTGACGCACTGATTTACGACAACACCGTTCTCGATGTTGTTCCCGTTGGCTCCGATGTTCTTGCAATGGCTTTCGACATCGGCACCACCACCATCGCAGCATATTTCATCGACCTTCGCACCGGCGAGCAGCTTGCTCAGTCCAGCCTGCTCAATCCTCAGACCAAGTACGGCGCTGACGTTATCATGCGTATGAAGTACGCCATCGAAAACGGTCTCGAGGGTCCCACCGGTGATGTTCGCGAGGCCCTTATGACCCTCACTGCCAAGTGCGCCAATGAGGCAGGTAAGAACCTCAAGGATATCTATGTTGTCACTCTCGTCGGCAACACCTGTATGCACCATCTGTTTATGGGCATTCACCCCGCTTCCCTCGCCTACGCTCCCTACACCGCAGCAATCGCAGAGCCCATCATTGAAAACGCCAAGGATTATGGTTTTACCATCAATCCTAACGCTAAGCTGTTCTTCCTGCCCAACATCGCAGGCTTCGTAGGCGCTGACACTGTCGGCGCAGCTCTCGCAGCTGCCATGGACGAGGCCGAGGAAATAACCCTGCTTATCGATATCGGTACCAACGGCGAAATGGTCATGGGCAACAAAGACCGTCTTGTTGCCTGCTCCACCGCTGCGGGTCCCGCCTTCGAAGGTGCGCTTATCACCTACGGCATGCGCGGCGCTGCCGGCGCTATCGACCACTTCAAGCTCACCGGCGGTAAACTTGATTACAGCGTTATCGGCGACGGCAAGCCTCTTGGTATCTGCGGCTCCGGTCTTATCGACCTGCTCTCCGAGCTTGTCCGCGTTGGTCTTGTTGAGTCCGGCGGCAAGTTCCTCATGGGCGATGAAATTGAGGATGAGGAAGGCAAGCTTTACGCCGACCGTATCGAAATGCGTGACGGCTTCCGCAGCTTCCTTATTGCCGATGAAACCGAGTCCGGCAACGGCGAGCGCATTGTCTTTACTCAGAAGGATGTTCGTGAGGTTCAGCTGGCAAAGGGCGCAATGGCCGCCGGTATTCAAATGATGTGTCAGCGTCTTGGCATCAAAACCAAGGATATCATACACATTATGATCGCAGGTGCTTTCGGCAGCTATATGTCTCCTCAGAGCGCTGCCGGTATCGCCCTTATTCCTCCCGAGCTTGGCGACGAGGTAGTAGCTATCGGCAACGCAGCAGGTCAGGGTGCAAAGCTCTGCGCTCTCAGCGTAGACGAATATAAGCGCTCCGCCAAGCTGGCTCTCAAGATGGAATATCTTGAGCTGGCAGCTGACCCCAAGTTCCAGGATATCTTTGTGGACGAGCTGGAGTTCCCCAGCGATTACTAAAAAACACAGCAACGGTGTCACCGAAAGATGACACCGTTGTTTTTATTATGCTTCTATGTTAAGGGGATTGCCGCAGCGATCGGAGCAGCCGGATACCGCGTCGGGCGGGAAGAATTCGTCTACAGGAAATTTAATGCGGCGGAAAAGCTCGCAGGGATCATCGTCACCGCTGCCTACGCACTCTTTTTCGGGCATGCAGTAATCATAAGCCGGAATGAGCAGCTGGGAATCGCGCTCTAGGCGGATAATACTGAACTGACCGAGTGTAACGTAGATACGGCGGGTATCATTGCCGGTATCCAGCGAGCTTGGGAATGCCTCGCATACAAAGCCCGGAAGAGTGTCCTTGTCGATATCACAAGGGGCGCAGTCACAGGTTTCAACCAGCTTGAAGTCAAGTATGATAGGATCTACAGCTTCTACGACCGCAACAGGTCGATTTGTGCGCTCAAGCTGAGCAAGGGTCATACAGGAATCCTCATGGCGAGATGTGAATATTTTGGCACTGCCCTCACTTCCGAAAAGCAGCACACGCTTATCGAAAATCACAAGGCCACGTATCTCATGGCAGTTGTTGCCGAGAGTGTACGCCTCACCCTTTACACGATAGAAATACCGTACGTCAATGGTATAGTAGCCGCGATTGAACGCAACAGGCTCTACATTCACCCGCACATTAAGCAGCTCCACAGACTTTGCCCGTACACCAACCGCGGTATTTATGTAGGCCACAGAGTCGCAGTCCGGATAGAAGCGCAGATCTTCAATGCAATCCTTATCTCTGCAGGAGTCATAGATCTTGCGGGTGTGGATACACACGGCTTCTCTGGCGCAGGCCGTGCTGTCAACGGGCCCCGGCACTATTCTTTCAGCCATTTATATACCTCCTTATTACTGAATAATTCATTACACTCTATGCCGAACAATACCGAAATGTGAATAAATAAAAACAGTTGTTCTTTTCTCAAAAAAATGATAGAATTAATAAAACCCATTTTAACGAGGTGATTGCCATGGACGGTTTCGGCTTCATACATGAACGGCTCGACATTGAGCTGCTCATCTTATATATTCTCAACCGCCTGCCCGGTGCGGTTGACAGGGACACCCTCGCAGAGCTTACTATCAGCTGCGACGGCGGCATTAATTATTTCAACTTCTCCGACGCTCTCGGCGTTCTTATCACCACTGGTCACGTGGAATGCGTTGACGATGAATACAGCGCCACCGACAAAGGCCTGGAAAACGGCAACATTACGGAAACAAGTATCCCTTTCTCTGTTAGAATGAAAGCCGAGCGGCTGCTTATTCCCATTGCGCAGAAGCTCCGCCGCAATGATATGATAAAAACAGAGACCAAACCTGCCCCCAACGGAGGCTATACTGTTCATCTTTCTCTCGCCGATGGCTCCGGCAGCCTGATATCAATGGATATACTTGCAGGCAGTGAGCGGCAGGCGCGACAGATGGCCAAGAAATTCCACGAAAGCGCCGAAGAATTCTATACTAAAATCGCAATGCTTTTGACAGACGAAATTTAAGGCACGGGAGTCCATCTCACGTCGCATTACAAACGAGGTGATACCATGCGAGTTCTCCTTTGTTTCATCATCGGCTACCTTATCGGCGGTATAAATCCGGCTTATCTCATTGGCAAGCAAAACGGATTCGATATCCGTAAGCATGGTTCGGGAAACGCCGGCGCGTCCAACGTTATTATACTCAAAGGCAAAAAGATAGGTACTTTTGTTGCTCTGTTTGATATTTTTAAAGCCTATTTTGCAGTCATTATCGCACGCACTATTGCGCCCACATTTTACTTTGCGGGTGAGCTTGCAGGCGCGGCAACAATTTTAGGGCACATTTTTCCTGTTGGTATGAAATTCAAGGGCGGAAAGGGCCTGGCATGTCTTGGCGGCACTATACTTGCCTTGAACTGGGAGCTTTTTGTTGCTTTGCTTCTTTCGGAAATAATTCTGTTGGGCATTACAAAATATCTCTGCTACGTACCTATTACAGCTTCTATTTTCTTCCCTCTCCTTCACGCTTATAAGCTCGGCACCTTCATTCCCATAATAATCTTCATACCTGTTGCGGCGACAATGTTCTACAAACATCTGGAAAATCTGCGCCGCATAAGCAAGGGTGAGGAAATACGGATAAGTTTTCTTTGGAATAAAGACGAAGAGCTTTCCCGTATCGGCGTTTCTTCCGACGATTACGACTTTGACTGAAAAAAAATCCACCGAAGCACATTGTGTTTCGGTGGATTTTTTATTTGAGTCTTTCTGCCATTCCCGAGGACTTATATACTTCGCCGTCGCGCGTAACAAGAATGGCTTCTACACCCTCGATTTTCTCGATGAGTTCCGATGCAGCCTCACGCCCAAGGAGCAGGCAGGCTGTTGACAACGCGTCTGCCTGGGCAGAATTTGGGCTCACAATGGTAACGCCCGCAAGGTCGCTTTCCGAGGGAGCGCCCGTAAATGGGTCTATAATATGATGATATCGCTTCCCTTCATACTCGAAATATCTTTCGTATATGCCGGAAGTGACCATGCTTTCGTCGCTGCCCGAAATGGCAGTCAGCAGCTTACCGTCTTTATCGAGCGGGTCTTTTACTCCCACTTTGTATTTACTGCCATCTGGCTTTGTGCCAATAAGCACCACATTGCCGCCCAAATCTATAACTGCGTGCTCAACACCGAGTCCCACAATGAGTTCCTTAACCTTATCGGCAATATATCCCTTGGCAATACCGCCAAGATCGGCTTTCATTCCCGCCTGCGCAAGGCGAGCTTTATTTCCGTCAAGCTGCAGCAGTGAACCGTCAACCAGCGCGGCGGCACTTGAAATTTCTGCTTCTGTGGGTAAATATCCGCCGCCGTTCACATTCCACAGTTCCACAAGCGGAGCTGCGGTAACGTCAAAATATCCGCCCGAAAGGGCATAGTATTCCCCTGCAAGCTTAAGCACTTCTACTGTTTCCGGAGAAACCTCTACCCATTCACCCGCGTTTTCCGCAAGGCGATACAGCTCACTGCCGGTGTCGTTGACATCGAGCAGTGCGCTGAGCCGGTCGATTTCTTCGAAAGCACTGTCTATATATGACGGCTCATAATCTCCGTAAAGGGTTATAGTTACGACCGTATCGAGCTTAAGCGCGGTCTTTGATACCGTTTCATTTTTGGCGCAGCCGGAAAGCGCAGTTATTATTAATAAGAAAAAAACAGCCGCCGCAAGGACGGCCGTTTTATAGTTAAGCAGCTTTTTCATAACCAATTATTCCAACTAAGAAAAATTTGTCATCAATCTTCCCGGGTTTTACGGGAATAATATCCGTATATTTTAAACGGAGGCAAATGTTTTGGCTGTCATACTCGTAAGAACGATAACCGTATTTATATGTTTGCTGTTTTCAATGCGGCTTTTAGGTAAACGACAGCTGAGCGAGCTGGAGATTTCCGAGCTTATTGTCGCCGTGCTTATCTCTGACATTGCCTCGCTTCCGCTGCAGGACGCAAACATGCCCCTTATAAACGCGCTCTTCCCGATTTTCGCGCTTCTCAGCTGTGAGCTGCTCATCTCCGGAATTACGCTTAAGAGCGTAAAGCTGCGTGGCATAATATTCGGTAAGCCCAGCGTTCTCATCCGCAACGGCAAAATTGACCAGCAGGCCATGCGGCAGAACCGTTTTTCTCTTGACGAGCTTGCCGAATCACTGCGTTCAAACAACGTCACTGATATTACACAAGTACGCTACGCAATACTCGAAACCGACGGCGCCGTAAACGTCATACTTTATTCCGAATCGCAGCCACTCACCGAAGAAAGCCTCACCGAGCCTCAGCAGGACAGCGGTATGCCTCACATCATAATCAACGACGGACATGTATTGGAAAATAATCTTCGTCTGCTCGGCCGCGATATGCGCTGGCTTAACGCTGAGCTTAAAAAGCACAAGGTGCACAGCGCTCGTCAGGTATACTTAATGAGCCTTGACGACGGCGGCAATATTTATTTTACCAAAAAGGAGCGCTGAGATGAAAAAAGAAATATTTGCCGCAGCCACTCTAATTCTGCTGGCAGCAATATCCGCATGGAATCTGCACCATGCGCAAAAGCTTACAAGCGAATTGAGCCAAACCGTTGAAGCCTCGCTTGAAATGGCTCTGAATGGTCACTGGGAGCAAGCTTCAATGCTTGCTGAAAACGCCGCAGAAAAATGGAACAGCGCAGACAGTTATACTCATATCTTTATGAGCCACAACGAGGTGGAGCTTACAACAGATGCTTTTGGTGATTATCTCGGCGAACTATACAGAAGCGATTTAGGAGGTGCACGCGGAGCTCACCAAAAGCTTATAGCGCATATAAAAAACATTTATGAAATGGAGCGGTTAACACTCAGGAGTATACTTTAAAGCTTCTCCTTGAGCAGCTTATTCAGTTCTTCCATGAAAGTGTTAATATCCTTGAACTGACGATAAACAGAAGCGAAACGGACGTAGGAAACCTCATCAAGATGCTTAAGGCGTTCCATTACCATGATACCTATTTTCTCGCTGGGAACCTCACGCTCAAGAGAGCTCTGCAGCTCATGCTCAATATCGTCGGCGATCTTCTCAAGGTCTGCAATATGTACAGGGCGCTTTTCGCAAGCGCGAACCATACCGTTGAGCAGTTTTACTTTATCAAAGCTCTGGCGGCTGCCGTCTTTTTTAATGACCAGCAGGGGCAGACGCTCAACGATCTCATAAGTGGTAAAACGTTTCTGACAGGACAGGCACTCGCGGCGGCGGCGTATGGTTGCTCCTTCTTCCGCAGGCCGAGAATCTATGACTTTACTTTCGCTGTAATTGCAAAACGGACACTTCATGAAGGTATTCCTCCCGTTACAACAGATTATTCGCTTTGACTAAATATTGTGTCCAAAGCGCATATTTGTTTCTTTATTTTGTAATTATAACATTTGAATTTACGAAAATAAATAGAAAAACTCTTTTTTCTCCTAAAAACCTTTCGTTTTAACGCTTTTATTCCCTGCCATAATCTGTTCCTTGAGTCCTGACATAAAAACCGCTATCATATCGCCGAGGTGATATGATGTTTTCTTCTCTCAAAAAGATTTACTCCCGAGCCATGGCCATGTGTGATACAGCCTACATAATCTTTCGCGGCTCGGTCATTCTTTCCTGCGTTCTGGCCTGCGCTGCCCTTATCTGTCTGTTAATTTTTGATGCAGGCGGCGGTTGGTGGGCAAAAAATCTCGCGGCGGATTTCATAGAGCTGCCCGCCGCGATACTGCTTGTTTCAATTATCGGTTCCGCCGTTATCGAAGACCTTAACGGCTAAGTTTTCAAACTCTTCTTTAGTATAAAGCGCATTGAGAATATCCAGCAAAGCATCTGCGGAAAGGTGTTGGGGCAGATCCAGCGTCTTTATCAGCTGCGCTCTCTTCCCCGCGCTTCCCGCACCACCGCTGAGACCCATGCAGAAAAAGTCTGTTTTTGTTATTGGTTCTCCGTGCTTTTCTTCAGTTGTGTCAGCGTTTTCAATCGTCGCTCCCGCTCGAATAAGTGCCTGGCGGATAATATCAGGGCTCATTCCTTCAACGCCAAGCTTCCCCTCTTTCGATGCGCTGCGCTTGCGTTTCTCTTTGCCGGCTATATCCGGGATATATGCCTGCTTAATTTTTGCGGTATCGAGCGCGCCCTTGATGTGATTGCGGATCATAAAGCCCGCTGAATCGCTGTCAGTGAAGATGATTATGCCGCGCTTATCGGCAATATTCCGCAGCAGCTTCAGCTTCTCTTTATTGGAAAATATACCAAAGCCGGAGGTTTCGATTATTACCGCATCAACCACTTGAGAAAGAGTATTCTTATCATAGCGTCCCTCAACGACTATGGCTTCCTTGATTTTCAGCTTTTCCATTTATCTGTCTCCGGCAAGACGCAGGAAGAGAGATTTAAGCAGTTCTTCCCCGTCTATAGGCGAATTTTTCATTTGATAATCTGTTTCCGCGCAGGCAAGTACAGCCTTCTCGCACCAACTCAGGGAGAATTTCGCGGCATTGTTCATCAACAGCTTTGCAGGATACTCACTGCGGAATTCCAGCATACTCATAAGCTTGGCAGCGCTGCCGCCCTGCTCTTTAAGCAGACGCGCAGTATAGAGTCTCCGGCACTGATTACCTATAAGACCAAGTATCATTATTGGGTGCTCGTTCATTTGCAGCAGAGTTCCCATCAAATGCGCGGCTTCATTGAAATTTTTCTCCGCTATGGCATTGGAAAGCTTGAAGACCTGTGCCTCCGCAACCGGAACTGCTACCGCGTCAATATCGCTGCGGTCTATTTCTTTCTGCTTGGCGTAGGAGGATATTTTCTCAATTTCCGAAATCAGCCCCGTCATGAGCCCGCCGCAGAGCATAATAAGATACTCGCAGTTGTCGTTTGAAATAGTCTGACCGCTTGCTGCAAAGCGGCGCTGTATCCATTTGATAAGTTGGTTCTGCTCCTGCATACTGATTTCATAGAGCTTTGCCGTTCTCTGCACTGTCTCATGGAACTTTTTGCGGCGTTTATCCGCAGTAAAGCTTATAGTGGCGTAATAAAACACCAGGCAGCAGTAGTCCGGCACATCGTCAAGAATTTCCATGAGCTTGTCAGCCGCATCTTCCTTGCACTTATATATATCGAAATCACGGACTTCAACAAAGGTTCTCTCCGCAAAGGATGGGAATGCCTCCACGGCCTCCATAAGCTCGTCCAGATCGATATTCGGCCCGTTAAGGCGACGGTAGTTGAAGGTTTCGTCGCCGCCGTCCAGCGCCAGCTTTTTCAGTGTGGCAAGGCAGTTTTCCTTAATATAGTCCTCATCGCCGAAGATAACGAAGCAGCCGCTCGTTTCCTCCGGCGTTTTTATTTTTCGGAAGTCAGAATAATCCATATAGGAGACTGTTTTTTTCTTCTCAGCCATCGGTATTCTCCTTTTCACCGAATTTAACTGTAATCGTTCCGTTTTCATCGGTTCTGTAAACGGTAACGTCCGCTTCTTCAAGACGGGCAAGGGTTGCTTGTGACGGATGCCCGTAGGAATTTATACCCACGGATATAGCCGCAATTTCAGGTTTGGCTGCATCCAGCAGCGCTTCGCTTGTAGAGTAACGTGAACCGTGATGTCCCGCTACCAGCAGTTCAATATCAGGTATATCCGCGTATTCGATAAGACGCAGCTCAGTATCTCCGCTCATATCGCCGGTTATGAGCGCATCAAACCTACCGGAGCTTACAACAAGGGCAAGTCCCTTTTCATTGTCATTAAACGCCCCCAGTGGAGGCATTATAAGACATTCCGCCATACCGAACTCAAAAATGTAGTCTGCGTATGTAACCGTTATGACCTCTATCCCCAGCTCACGGGCATAGCTCAGAATATACTCGCCATATTCGTCGCTTTCTTCGGGCAGCGGCGCAATGAGCTTGTCCACACTCACCCGGCGCATCAATTCTACTGCTCCGTTGGCGTGGTCATCGTGGAAATGCGTAAGGATAAAGGCATCGATCCGGCTCTCGCCAACAGCGGCAAGCTGCTCAGCAGCGATATCTCCGGCATTTGTTCCAAGGCTGCCGCCGCAATCAACAATTACGGTTTCTCCCTCCGATGCCAGCAGCAGACTTTGTCCCTGTCCCACGTCCATAACCGTTACTGTAAGATCGCCCACGCCTGCTTCTATATACGATAGTCCAATACAGCAAGCAAGAACAATGGTATTCGAAGCAAGGAACACAATCAATTTCCCTCGGCATTTCAGGATATAAAACAGCACTACCTGCGCATACATGAATATCAGCCACACTCTAATATATGGACTGGTGGTATAAACGGAGGCAAATGGCAGTTTTGCGATAAGTCCGGCAGCCCAGCCAATATAGGCTGAAAAGGACGCAGGTATCCATGCCAGTACAGCACCGGCGGGTGCAAAAATGAAGCCGACTATAACACAGATGATACCCATCGAGAACGCAACAGTAACCGCCCACAGTATCATTATGTTCATCAGCGGCGCAATAACCGACACGTAACCGAACATAACTGCGGTAAGAGGCAGCGTAAACACCAATGCGCCGAAAGACGCTGCCGCAGAAGCACATACGAAATTTACAACTGCGCGGCTTACAGGGTTTCTATAGAGAGCATGCAGCTTCTTTCCTTTTGCGAAAGGTGCGCTTACCATCAAGTAAACCTTATTGCCGAATACTATTATACCAAAGGTTGCGGCAAATGAAAGCTGCAGGCCTCCATTTTTAACCGACACCGGATTAAGTGCCAGCAAAATGAGCAAGGCAAGAGAAATGGACGTAATATCGTCATAGTCACGGCGCAGCAGCGCACCTACCAGCATTATAATTTGCATTACACCGGCGCGCACAACAGACGCCGCAAAGCCGGTCATTGCCATAAATGCAATTATTATGGGAATGCAGATTATGTTCGACGCCCGTTTTTTGCCCAGTAACAGCTGCAAAAGACTTACGAGGAACGCTACGTGCATACCGGAAACCGCAACAATATGAGCAGCACCGGTAGTTACAAGTGTTGAAAACAGGTAAGTTTCAATATTCAGCAATGTGCGGTCTCCGGTGAGTATAGCCGTCATAAAAGGCTGTGAGAATTCCGGAAAAATCTCCGCAATTTTATCCTTTACAGCTTTAGCTGCAGTCCTGTGGAAATACTTAAGTCCGGCGCGTTCCACCCTGCCTTCGACACGGATATCCGATTTTGCGTACGCAAACAGTGGTATGCCCTTGGACGCAAAATAATCATTTTCCATCTTCTCGGAGGCCAGCTTCAGCGCACCCTCAAATACGATAATGTCACCCGGGACAACATCAAGCGCTTCGCCAAAGCTGTACAGCATAGCGCTGACTGACGGCTTATTGTCAAACTGTATCTTTATTTCAAGTTTACAGCCGTAATCCGTTATCGCAGGATAGTCCTCCGCTACTGCACTCACTTCGCCCGCATATCCGCCAAGAGCCTCTGCGTGATCAAAATAGAAATGATCGTAGGCAAGGTTCCACAGTGCACCTACAGTCAAACCAAAGGCTATAATGCGAGCCATCGTTGCAGGCTTCTTCTTTACAAAGAGCAGAAAAAGAGCTGCAGCAGCACCGGCTCCGGCAAGCATAAGCGCCGCAGTATCACTCAAGAAGTACTGCGATAAAAAGATTGCCGCCGAAAAGCCAAGCACAAATAATGCAAGCTTTCTCATGGCGGCAATCCTCCTTACGTTATTTATTCAGATTTTATATCAGCCGGGAGGCCAGGTCATGTCACGTCCGGAAAGAACATGGAAATGCAGGTGGAATACGCTCTGACCCGCCTGCTCTCCGCAGTTGGAAACTACGCGGAAACTTTCAAGACCAAGCTCCTTTGTGAGCTTCGCAATAACTGCAAAGATATGACCAACAACAGCGCTGTTCTCCTCGGTCACTGCACCAGCGGAAACAATATGTTCCTTAGGTATAACAAGGAAATGAGTAGGTGCCTGAGGGTCGATGTCATAGAAAGCATAGCACAGCTCATCTTCATATACCTTATTTGAAGGGATATCTCCCTTGATAATCTTACAGAAAAGGCAGTTATCCATTATAGTATTCCTTTCTTACAGACCCAGCTTTTCAGCTACAAGGTTATCAACAGCTGCAAGTGCGTCGTCCAGCTTGAGAACGTCGCTGCCGCCGCCCATTGCACTGTCGGGCTTACCGCCGCCCTTACCGCCGCAGATGGGAACAATGCCCTTGATGATATCGCCGGCCTTTACGCCCTTTGCGATGGCTCCCTTGCCGCAGGCAGCGAGGAAAGTAATCTTATCTTCGTTTACGGTTGCAAGAACAGCTACGATATTCTCAGCCTTATCGCGGAGCATATCACCCATCTGACGCAGACGATTAGCGTCGGTGCCCGCTGTAACGGTGGTAGTGAGAACCTTCAGGTCTCCAACGTCGTGGGTGCCGAAGAGCATACGCTCGGTCTCGCCTGCTGCTTCCTTGGCCTTGTACTTCTCGATGGCCTGATTGAGCTGCTTGATTTCAGTGATGGTTGCTTCGGCCTTTTCGCGAAGCTCTGCGGGCTTGGTCTTGAGAGCAGCTGCAGCCTCGAAGAGCATCTCCTGATTGCGGTTCATAACATCAAGGGATACCTTGCCGGTGATAGCCTCGATACGACGTACGCCGGAAGCTACGGAGAACTCGCTGCTGATGTGGAATACGCCAACCTTGGCGGTATTGTTAAGGTGAGTACCACCGCAGAACTCTACGGAGTAGCCGCTGCCCATGTCAACTACACGGACAACATCACCGTACTTCTCGCCAAAGAGAGCGATGGCACCTCTCTGCTTTGCCTGCTCGATGGGAAGCTCTTCGGTAACGATATCGTAGCCCTCGAGGATAGCTTCGTTTACCATGGCGCTTACCTGAGCCAGCTCATCTGCGGTCATGGCTGCAAAGTGAGTGAAGTCGAAACGGAGGCGGTCGGGCTCAACGAGAGAACCGGCCTGATGTACATGGTCGCCAAGAACGGTACGCAGAACCTTATCCAGCAGATGGGTCGCGCTGTGAGCGCGCATGATTGCCTTGCGGCGGTCAGTGTCGATAGCGCAGGTGACAGTGTCACCAACCTTGACCTCACCCTCAAGGAGCTTGCCGTAGTGCATATACTTGCCGCCCTTGTTCTTTTGAACATTGTTGACCTCAAACTTTATACCACTGCCGATAATACCGTGGTCAGCGACCTGACCACCCATTTCGGCGTAGAAAGGAGTCTTGTCAAGAACGAGGATAGCCTCAACGCCGGAAGCGATGCTGTCGCGCAGCTCGTCCTCGGCAACGATAGCAAGAACCTTAGCGTCCTCAATGGAGGTGTTGTCATAACCGACGAATTCAGTCTCGGGCATATCCTTGCCGAACTCGATACCGGCCCAGCCAAGGTCACCAAGAGCCTCACGTGCCTTACGGGCACGCTGACGCTGCTCCTGCATGAGCTCGTTGAATGCGTCAATGTCAACACTCATCCCCTCTTCCTCAACCATTTCGATGGTCAGGTCGATGGGGAAACCGTAAGTATCATAGAGCTTGAAGGTGTCGGCGCCTGAGAATACCTTTTCGCCCTTTGCCTTATGCTCTTCAAGAATTTCGTTATAGATGCGCATACCTGCGTCAATGGTCTTATTGAAGTTTTCTTCCTCGACGCGTATAACGCGGGTGATGTAATCTCTCTTCTCGGTCAGATCGGAATAAGCGCACTCGTTCTCATGGATAACGGTATCGCAGACCTTATACAGGAAAGGCTCGTTTACGCCAAGGAGCTTACCATGACGGGC
>CAYYLZ010000018.1:0-36785 GCA_964472725.1 uncultured Oscillospiraceae bacterium | reverse complement strand
AGGTCGTTTACTGCACTGTCTGCAAAGCTGAAATCAGCCGCGAAACCGTGACCGTTGACGCCCTGGGCCACACTTGGGGCGAATGGATCGTAACCAAGGAAGCTACTGTTGAAGAAAAGGGTGAAGAGACCCGCGAGTGCTCCGTTTGCGGTGAGAAGGAAACGCGCGAGACTGACAAACTCGATCCCGTCGATCCCGACCCCGTTGTGCCCGATCCTGATCCCGATCCCGATCCCGACCCCGACCCCGACCCCGATCCCGACCCCGACCCCGATCCCGATCCCGATCCCGATCCTGATCCCAGCCCTGACCCCGAACCTGATCCTGATCCCGAACCTGATCCTGATCCCGAACCTGAACCTGATCCTGATCCCGATCCTGATCCCGATCCCGATCCTGATCCCAGCCCTGACCCCGATCCTGATCCCGATCCTGATCCTGATCCTGACCCCGACCCTGACCCCAATCCCGACCCTGACCCCAATCCTGATCCTGACCCCGATCCCGATCCTGACCCTGACCCCAATCCCAGCCCTGATCCCGCTCCCGATCCCGATCCTGAACCTGAACCTGATCCTGATCCCGAACCTGATCCTGACCCCGACCCCGTAGTTCCTGTAACTCCTGTAGTTCCTGTAACTCCCGTGGTTCCCGTAACCCCCGTAGTTCCTGTTGAACCCGTTGAGCCTGCTGAGGAGCCCGAGGGAGTCATCGAGGAAGAGGAAGTTCCCCTTGCAGGTGAGCCCGTGGTCGTTAGCGAGGAGCCTGTAGTGGTCGTTGAAGAGCCCGTAGAGATTATCGAAGAGGAAGAGGTTCCCCTGGCAGAAGTTCCCGTAACCGGCAGCACCCTCCTTCTCAGCCTTGCGGCAGCCGCCCTTTCCGGCCTCGGTCTGGCAGCTCTCAACCGCAAGAAGAGCAAGTAATATTCAGCTTGAACAGGCTGTGAATAAACAAACGAAAACCGCCCCACGGGGCGGTTTTTGTTGTGAGTGAAACGATAACGCCGCATAATCTCAAGACCATGTCATTCCGAGCACGGCGAGGAATCCCCCTGTTGAATGTTCCGCTGTGTCGACACGACTGCGTTTATCGGGGGATTCTTCGGGCTGCGCCCTCTGAATGACAAAAGGAGAGTGCCGCTGAACCGAAAACAAAAAAGCGCAAAAATGAACGCTCTTTCATAAAATGTAACCGAATATGTCACCGGCGGGTGGTAAAGTGTAAGCGTAAAGCCGGAAAAGGAGGGCTGCCGAATGAAAAAAAGATTGAGAATAGCGTGCACGGTATTGCTGGCCGTTATATTCGTCGGCAGCGCCGTGGCTGCAATAAGCCAACTGGGCGAGCATCGTCTGGCCGAGCAGGCCTACGAAGAAGCGCTGGCCATAGCGCTGCCTGCCGCCACCCTCGCGCCCACGGCCGAACCCGAGCCGGAGGAAGAGCTTACCCCGCCGCCCGTGCCGCTGGCGCCCGAGCCGGAGCTGCCTGCGGAACAGCCCAAGGAGGAGCTGCCCGAAGAGGCGAAGTTCCTGCTGGATATAGACCTGAACGCCCTGCGGGAGGTAAACACGGACGTTATCGCATGGATATACATTCCCGACAGCGAGATCTCCTATCCGCTGCTGAAAAGCGAGGATAACGCCGAGTATCTCAAGCTCACATGGGACGGACAGTACAGCCGCGCGGGTTCTATCTTCATGGAGCGGCGCAGCAGCGTGGATTTCAGTGATTTTCACACCATTATATACGGCCATAACCTGCAGGACGGCAAGATGTTCAGCTCCCTGATGGAGCACCGCAAGCAGGAGTATTTTGACAGCCATTCCCGTGTGTACATCGTCACCGATAACGCCATACTGCGCTACGAGGCCTTCTCCGCCTACGTTGCCGACGTTGTAAGCGACAGCTACCGCCTGCTTTTTGACGATGACGAGCACAAGCAGAGCGTTATAGATTTCTACCTTGAGCGCTCGGAGGTGGAAAGCGAGCTTTACCCCGGCGCGGAGGATAAGATACTCAGCCTTTCCACCTGCACCGGCTGGGGCAATAATGACATTCGCTGCATTCTGCACACAGTGCAGACGGGCGTTTTTGAAAGATGAACATTGGTTTATCAATGTTGGGTGCTTGCGGCAAGGCTTCTCCTCAAGGGAGAAGGCATACCTGTCTTCAAGCTTATGTCGCGTTCCGATACCAACACAAAAAAATAGCCGAAACCCGAAGGTTTCGGCTATGGAGATCATTTTTCGGCGGGGGTTCCGTCGGGGAGTCTGGGCTCCAGCGGCTGAACGCTGAAGCTTATCTCGGCGGGAGAATGAGGATACTGCTTGCGGAAGGCCTTGAGCAGACGCTGGCACACGGCGCAGCTGTTCTCATAGTTGGCCTGAGGGAGCATGACGATAAGCTGAGAAATGCTGCAGCGGGTGATAACGTCACCCTGACGGAGATTATTTATCAGCAGTTCCTGCAGATTATCCATCACTATGTCAAGGCTGCGGCGGGGAAGCGTCTTGCGATCCTGTCCGTGGACGGAGAAAAGGGCGATATGTATCACTTCACCGCTGCGCACTATGCTGCGAGCCTGCAGCTGGTAGAGCATTCTGAAAAAGTCGTACTGGCAGTACATCGCGCCTCTTGCGCCGAAGGGCTCTTTAAGCTGGTCGCGAACCTCGCTGCTGGGAACGGTTTTCGTTTCCGTTTCGCTGGAGGCCTCGCGGTAAATGGCGCGGCTTTCGTCGGAGGGCATCACGCCGAAGGTGGAGAAAAGCATCTCGCTCATCTCATCGTAGGCCATCATGGCGCCGGCTCGGTCGTCCAGCCCGATGCGGCAGCGCATAAGGTGCTGATACAGCTCCTCGCTGCAGGGGTCAACCTTCAAAGCCGACTGACACAGCGCCGCGGCCTCTTTCAAAAGCCTGCGCTCCTCCATTATGGAAAGGCAGTGAGCTGCGGCGGTCAGATACCTCTGATGATAATAGGCGGATATGGGAACCACCCATGCCTCCATGTCCAGCTTGGGCAGGAAGTCGCCTTTATAAAGGCTCAGCGCCTCGCGGTAAAGGGCAAGCCGCTCTTCCTCGTCCTCCGTGGCGGCGGCCTGCTTGCAGAGCAGCTCGAACTGCTCGGCGTCCAGCGTAACGGCGATATCGCTGTTCCATGCGTAGGTGCCGTTCTTGCGGATTATCCAGTCGTGACCGGCGTTTTCACTAAGCTCGTTGAGCATGGCGCGCGCCCTGTAGAACAGAGCCTTGAGCTTGCCGTTGGGGTCGGCGGACTCGCTGAACCCGGAGCTCTGAATAAGAGAAAGATAGTGCTCCTGAGTGCTGAGCTGGTTGCGGTTGCAGATGAGATAGGCCAGCAGCAGCCAAACCTTGCGCATTCTGTTGTTCTGATCGCTTATGACGGAGCCGCCATGCTCGATGGTGAAGCCGCCAAGCATTTTGATATTCACGTTCTCAGACACCGGAACACCTCCCTTGTATACAATTATGTTTGTTATTAATATAATACGCATTTTCCCGCAGTTTTTCAATATGTAAAGATAAAATTTGCTTTTCAGTAGTTTGGAACGATGATATACTGAATTACGGTATATCCTTCGTTCATATTCTTCGGAACGAGGTGCTTTTATGTACAAACACAAACTTTGCCTTATGCTCATCGCCGCGGCGCTTATCTCGCTGCTGGCAGGCTGCGCCCCTGCGCCTGCGGAGCAGGCCGTAGCGGAGCCGCCCCAAGTGGTGGAAATCACCCATATTGAGGACGAGGCCGTTGCACTTGCCCAGTCCCCGGCGGCTGTGCCCGCCTCCGTCAGCGCCCAGGCTGCCGGTGCCCTCGTCAAGAAGAACGACCGGGCGGTCATAGACTATTCTTATGCAAAAGATGGCTACGTTATGGTTCAGTATACCGCCGAAACGGAGCGCAGGCTGAAAGTGCAGCTCAAAGGCCCCACTACCAAGTATACCTATAATCTCACCCCCGGCCAGTGGGCGGTGTTTCCCTTCTCCGACGGCAACGGCGATTATCAGGTTGGTGTGTATCAGAACGTGGAGGGCAATAAGTACGCCTCCGTGCTCTCCCTTACCACCACCGTTGAGCTTGAAAACGAGTTCGCGCCCTTCCTCCACTCCAATCAGTACGTGGATTACGACGCAGCACCCGATGCGGTAGCCCTTGCGGCGGAGCTGATGGCGGATAAGGAAGAAACTATTAAAAAGGTCGAGGCGGTGTACGATTACGTTGTGGCCAATATCAGCTACGACCGTGAGCTTGCCGCCACCGTAAAGAGCGGCTATCTGCCGGTGCTGGACGAGGTGCTGGAGAAAAAGACCGGTATCTGCTTTGACTTCGCCGCGCTGATGACAGGCATGCTCCGCAGTCAGGGTATACCCTGCAAGCTGGTAGTAGGCTACGCCGGTCAGGCGTACCACGCATGGTTAAGCGTATGGTCCGAGGAGACCGGCTGGGTGGACGGCGTGATTTTCTTTGACGGCGCAAGCTGGCAGCGCATGGATCCCACCTTTGCCTCCTCTGCCAACGGCAGCGCCGAGATAATGGACTATATCGGTGACGGAAATAACTATACCGCAAAGTATTTTTATTGATGAATTATGACGCGGTAAAGATAATACGGAAAATTGAAAACCAACTGTCATTCAGAGGGCGAAGCCCGAAGAATCCCCCGGATAGACGCAGGGCAGTGGTCGTTACTGCGCAGCATTCAACGGGGGGATTCCTCGCTATGCTCGGAATGACGCGTATCTGCTTTACTTTTTTTGGTATAAAAACCAATTGGAGGAACCTATGAAGCAACTGAGGCTTACAAATGAAGATATAGCCATTGTTTGCCGGACACTGGCGCAGATGTACCACGCCGGTATCGGCGCGGGCGATGCCTTCGCGCTGATGGCGGAGGACGAAACCGCACCTGCGTATAAGCTGCTTCTTAAAAATATGTCCCGCAGGGCGGACGAGGGCGGCAGCCTTTCCGAAATATTCGCAGGCGCAGGCTGCTTCCACGGCTATCTCTGCGCCCTGCTGGAGGCAGGCGAGCGGGTGGGCAAAACCGAGGAAAGCCTTGAGGCGCTGGCGCTGTATTACGAAAACCGTGTCCGCATGGAGCGGCGCATAAAGACTGCGCTCCTTTACCCCGCAGTTCTGCTGCTGGTTCTTTTCGCGGTAGTGTTCATACTCCTTGTGTGGGTGCTGCCCTTGTTCAACGATGTTTATGCCCGGCTCGGCAGCAGTCTCAGCGGTGTTGCCGGCGGGCTTCTTGCGCTGGGCGCGCTGCTGCGTCGTGCGCTGCCTGTTATCTGCGTGCTGCTGGGTCTTGTTATCGTGGCGGCCGCCCTTATGGCCGCTGTACCCAAACTGCGCGCCTCGGCAGGCAAAAAATGGCGCAGCCTTCTCAGCGATAAGGGGGTAAACCGCGCCATAAATACCGCCCGCTTCGCTCAGGCTCTTGCAATGGGTCTTGGCAGCGGCATGACCGAAAATGAAGCGGTGGCTATGGCTGCCGAGCTTGCTCAGGGCGGCGACGGCTTCCGCAAACGCTGCGAAAGCTGCCGCGAAATGGTGGAAAAGGGCGAAAACCTTGCCGCCGCCCTCCGGGAAAGCGATATGCTCCGACGTGCCGCCTGCCGCCTTTTGGAGGCAGGCGCGCGCAGCGGCGGCAGTGACAAGTCCATGCGCCTTATTGCCGACAGGCTCCTTGAAGAAAGCGAGGAGGCGCTGGAGCAGAAGGTGGGACGCATCGAGCCTGCGCTGGTAGTGGTGATATCCGTGCTGGTGGGCGCCATACTGCTTTCCGTAATGCTGCCCTTGATGCACATTATGAACGCCATCGGGTGAAGCCTATGAGAATGGGAAAACGCAGATGGGGCGCAATTATATGTATCCTCGCCGCCGCAGCGATAATTGCGGTGCTGTTTTGGTTCTTTTCCGCCCTTGACGGCATACGCCAAGGCCACGGGGAAGAAGGACGGCAGCAGCTTGAGGACGCCCTGCGTCGGGCTGCCGTTGCCTGCTACGCAGCCGAGGGCGTTTATCCGCCCACCGCAGAGTACATGGCGGAGCATTACGGCGTGCAGATAGACGAGGAACGCTACATAGTCTTTTACGAAATTTTTGCCGATAACCTGATGCCGGAAATCACGGTCACGGAGAGATAAAAATGAGAGAACGCAGTGGAAAACGCTCCATATCCGGCATTGCCGCCGCGCTGGTGCTGTGCCTGTTTGCGATTATGATACTCTCGGTTCTGCTCAGCGGAGCGGGAGCGTATCAGCGGCTCACCGCCCGCGGGCGGGAGAGCTACGACAGCCGCAGCTGCGCCCGGTATGTGGCGACGAAGCTTCGGCAGGCTCCCTCGGCGGAGTCCGTGGGACTGCGCTCTTTCGGTGGCAGCGATTGCCTGTGCATTACCGAGGAAATAGACGGCGAGGAGTATGTTACCCGCGTCTACTGCCACGATGGCTGGATAATGGAACTGTTCACGTTGGCGGAGGGGGAGTTTGCCCCCGAGGACGGCGAAAAAATACTGGAGGCCGCTTCGCTCGAGCTTTCGCTTGAAAATAATATTCTCCGCGCCGAAATAATTGACGGCAGCGGTGCGGGCAGCGAGATTTTTCTCAGCCTGCGAGGGGAGGCGGCGAAATGAAGAGCAGAGCGTCGCTGGTGCTTATTGAGCAGGTGGTAATGCTGATGGTGTTCGCCCTTGCCGCCGCCCTGTGCCTGAAGGCCTTCGTGTGGGCGGATACCGAGTCCGCAGCCGTGCTGAACCGTGACAAAGCGCTGCAGCAGGCTCAGAGCGCTGCGGAAATCATCAAAAGCAGCCGCGGTGACATGGCGGCCGCCGCCGAAATCATGGGCGGCAGCCTGTCGGACGAGGGCTGGACGATAAATTACGATGAAAACTGGCAGCAGACCGATGCCGCCGGAGCCTTTTCGCTGGTGGTCGCCCCCGTGGAGGACTCCCTGCGATATATGACAGCCGCCGAGGTGGGCGTTTATGAAAATGAAACGCTGCTGACCTCTCTCAGCGTAGCATGGCAGGAGGTGGACGAGCATGAATGACAAGCGCTCCTTTCTGCCGACCGCAGTGGGCTTAAGCTCCCTGCTGGTCATCTTCGCCGTGCTGTGCATCACGGTGTTCGCCCTGCTTTCCATATCCACGGTGCGTGCCGACGCCCGCCTCAGTGAAAGCTCCGCCAAAGCGGTAGATGGTTATTATGCGGCCGACTTCGCCGCGGAGGAAATTCTCGCCCGACTTCGTGAGGGTGAGCGCCCCGAGGGCGTTGTTTATGAAAACGGAATTTACACTTACGCCTGCCCCATCTCCGAAACCCAGGCTCTGCTGGTGGAGGTAAAGCTGGAGGGCAGCGAGTATACCGTCCTGCGCTGGCAGGCCAAATCTACCGCCCACTGGGAGGCTGACGACAGCCTGCCCGTATGGTTAGGAGGTTAAAAGATGGCAAACCTTATAGATTATCTGACCGCCGCCGTGCAGGAGGGCGCGTCCGACCTGTTCATCGTGCCCGGTGCGCCGGTGAGCGTAAAGGTGGACGGACAGCTGCGCCCCGCAGGCGATGAAAAAATCATGCCCACTCAGGGAGAAAGCCTTATAAATGAAATTTACGTCGCCGCAGGGCGTGATATGGAGGAATTCCGCCGCAGCGGTGACGATGATTTCTCCTTCTCCATTCCCGGCCTTGCCCGTTTCCGTGTGAATACCTATCGTCAGCGTGGCTCGCTGGCGGCGGTAATACGCGTGGTGGCTTTCAGTATTCCCGAGTGGCGGGAGATGGGCATTCCCGAGCAGGTAATGAACCTTGCCGCCGAGACCAGCGGCATGATACTTTTCAGCGGTACCGCCGGCAGCGGCAAATCCACCACTCTTGCCTGCCTTGTGGATAAGATAAACCGCCAGCGCGCCTGCCATATCGTTACCCTTGAGGACCCCATCGAATATCTCCACCGGAACGATAAGAGCATCGTCAGCCAGCGTGAAATAGCGGTTGATACGGCGGATTACCTTTCGGGTCTGCGCGCCTGCCTGCGCCAGTCCCCGGACGTTATTCAGCTTGGCGAAATGCGTGACCTTGAAACTATCCGTACCGCCATGACCGCCGCCGAAACCGGCCATCTGCTGCTGGGTACTCTGCACACCAGGGGCGCGGTGCATACCATAGACCGCATAATCGATGTGTTCCCCGCCGACCAGCAGACCCAGATAAGGGTGCAGCTCAGCTCCGTCCTGCGCACCGTTGTGTCCCAGCAGCTGCTGCCCGACGTAAACGGCGGCCTTGTCCCCGCCTTTGAGGTAATGCATATTACGAGCGCTGTAAGCACCATGATCCGGGACGGCAAGAACCATCAGATAGCCGCCGCCATAGCCTCAGGCGGAAACGACGGTATGCTCGCCATGGATCAGTCCGTATTCAACCTCTATCGTGACGGTCTTATCACCAGGGAGAACGCGCTGGCTTACGCCGATAACCCCGAACAGATGAAAAGACGGATAGGGTAAAAACAAACAGGCCGCCCGAAGCGGCCTGTTTTCCTTATTCACTTTCTCTGTAGACCTCGCGCTCACGGAAGAGCAGGGAAATGCACCATATACCCGCAAGACCCACCAGCGTAAATATAACGCGGGCGATCATAGAGTCGGGGCCGCCGCAGATCCAGGAAACAGCGTCGAAGCCGAAAATGCCCACGCTGCCCCAGTTGAGAGCGCCGATAATTACGAGAATAAGGGATATTTTGTCCATGATCATGGATAAACTACGTCCTTTCACAAAGTTTATTCGCAGGTAGTATACCCGCGGTAAACAAAAATATGCAAAAACCTTTGCCGCCGCTTTTCATTTTGTGGCAAATTTAGGGGTTTAAATTGAGTGCTGAATATAGTATAATGAACGGTACATATAAATTATAATTGAGAATTGAAAATTGATAATTGAGAATTATTGGTTCGGTGCGCGTCTTTTTTACTGTGCACCACCGTTTTTGTCATTGCGAGCGCAGCGTGGCAATCTCCGGCGTTGTTGAGAGCATGGCAGTTGTTTGGCTGCGGAGAACCTTCACTACGTTCAGGGTGACATGATATTTAAGTTTTTTCGCTGTTCGTTAATAGCATCGGACCTGTAGCTCTACCGCAATAAACCACTATTCCCGCAAAAAACGACTTGTCATTATCAATTGTCAATTATCAATTTTCAATTCACATAAGAAAGGAAGCTTCACTATGACACTGAAAACCGAAATACTCAAGCTGCTGGAAAATGATTGCCGCAACACCCCTGAGCAGATCGCCGCGATGCTGGGCGCGTCTGAGGAAGCTGTTTCAGTTGCCATAGCGGAGCTGGAGGCGGATAAGACCATTCTCGGCTACAAAGCAATGGTTGACTGGGATAAGACAGGCGAGGAGATCGTCACCGCTCTCATCGAGGTAAAGGTAACGCCCCAGCGCGGCGACGGCTTCGACCGCATTGCCGAGCGCATCTACCAGTTCGAGGAAGTGGAGAGCATGTACCTCATGTCCGGCGCTTACGACTTCACCGTCATCATCTCCGGCCGCACCCTCAAGGAGGTCGCCAACTTCGTTTCCGCCCGTCTGTCCACCATCGACGGCGTTATCGGCACCGCCACCCACTTCATTCTGAGAAAATATAAGGAAAAGCACACCATTTTTGAGAACATTCCCGTTCAGGAAGAAAGGATGATTTTCTGTTGATGGACTTTAATCAGGTCATGTCCGGCAAGGTTCAGAGCCTGCGCCCCTCGGGTATCAGAAAATTCTTCGACCTGCTGGAAAATATGCCCAACGCCATTTCCCTCGGAATAGGCGAGCCGGATTACCAGACCCCCTGGCATATCCGTGACGCGGGTATCTACTCCCTTGAAAAGGGCTTCACCAAGTATACTCCCAACGCGGGCATGATGGCTCTGCGTACGGAAATATCCAAATATATGCTCCGCCGCTTCGGCCTCGTCTACGACCCCGCCAAGCAGATAATCGTCACCGTCGGCGGCTCCGAGGGTATCGACCTTGCCCTGCGTGTCCTTGTGGACGCAGGAGACGAGGTGATTATCCCCAGTCCCTCCTTCGTCTGCTATGAACCCCTCACCGTAATGGCAGGCGGTACTCCCGTACTTGTGGAAACCAGGCAGGAGGACGATTTCAAGCTCACTCCCAAGCTGCTCCGCGCCGCCATAACGCCCCGCACCAAGGCGCTTATCCTGCCCTATCCCTGCAACCCCACCGGCGGCATTATGGAAAAAGCCGACCTTGAGGCTATTGCCGAGGTTCTTGAGGGCACAAATATCGCCATTATTTCCGACGAAATTTACGCCGAGCTTACCTACGGCGGCAAGCACATTTCTCCCGCCAATATCCCCGCCCTTTACGACCGCACCATCGTGGTAAACGGCTTCTCCAAGGCCTATTCCATGACCGGCTGGCGACTGGGCTACCTCTGCGCTCCCGCCGAGGCCATAACCCAGCTGGTGAAGCTCCACCAGTTCGGCATCATGTCCGCTCCCACCACCAGCCAGTACGCCGCCATTGAAGCTCTCAAGGAGGGCGACCGTGACATCGAGGCCATGCGCGCCGACTACGACCGCCGCCGCCGCTTCCTCGTCCACGGCCTGCGCGAGGCGGGGCTGGAGTGCTACGAGCCCAAGGGCGCGTTCTACGTTTTCCCCTGCATCAGATCCACCGGCATGAGCAGCGACGAATTCTGCGAAAAGTTCCTGCTTGCCGAGCATGTCGCCGCAATTCCCGGCACCGCTTTCGGCCCCGGCGGCGAGGGCTTCGTCCGTATGTGCTACGCAACCTCCATGGACGACCTCAACGAGGCCCTGGTAAGATTGAAGAGATTTTTGGGCAGTTTATAAAAGCGTACAGACTTAAAAATATGTTTGTAGGGAACAGGCCTGCCTGTTCCGTTTGTAAAGATAATACCGGAAGTTAACAAAAAGCGGCATCAATAAAAAAGGCAGATGAATACCATGAAATATATCCTTATTATTGGCGACGGCATGGCCGATAATCCTGTTGAAGCCCTCGGCGGAAAAACTCCGCTGGAAGCGGCGAATATACCCACCATTGACCGACTGGCAGCTGCCGGTCTGCTGGGCAGCGCCAAAAACTGCCCGCCCGCATTCGCTCCCGGCAGCGATACTGCCATCATGTCCATTTTGGGCTGCGACCCCAATAAGTATTATACCGGCCGCGCCCCGCTGGAGGCCGCCGCTCAGGGCGTGAGCCTGCAGGAGGGCGACCTTGCTTTCCGCTGCAATATGGCCTCTCTCACCGAGGGCGATATGCCCATGGATGAGCGGGAGATAATCTCCCATTCCGGCGGCAGCATCGAGGGCGAGGACTCCATGACGCTGGTTCGTGACCTGTTCACCGACCCGGAATTTTCCGCGAAGGCAAAAGCGGCGGGCGTGAATGTCTACCCCAGCTGCTCCTATCGCCATATCGCCGTGCAGAGCCATGGCGACGGCAACGGCCTTGTATTCTCCGCGCCCCATGAGCACCTTGGCTCCAAGGCCGCCGAATGGCTGCCCCATGGTAACGCCAACGCAAAAGTCCTCCTCGACCTTATGGAGGCCAGTTACTATTATCTTTCCAAGCACCCCATCAACGTGAAGCGCCGCCGAGAGGGCAAGCTTGCCGCCAACTGTATATGGTTCTGGGCGGAGGGCACTGCCGTAACGCTTCCCTCTTTCCCCGAGGCATATAATAAGAAAGGCGCGGTCATCAGTGCCGTTCCCCTTTGCCACGGCATTGGCGTGCTCACCGGTATAACCCCTGTCATGGTGGAGGGCGCTACCGGCGAAATTGACACCAACTACGAGGGCAAGGCGGAGGCGGCCGTGCGCTGCCTGCGTCAGGACGGCTTTGAGTTCGTGGGCGTCCACGTTGAAGCGCCCGACGAATGTACCCATAACGGCGACCTTGAGGGTAAGCTGCAGTCCATCGAGTGGCTGGACAGTCGCGTTATCGCGCCCATTATCAAGGGCATGGCGGGCGAGGACTTCCGTATGCTCATCATTTCCGACCACAAAACCCTTACCTCCACCCGAGGTCACGACGCCGACCCTGTACCCTTCATAATCTACGACAGCCGCGAGAATACTCCCGGCTCCGGCCTGAGCTACACCGAGGCCAACGGACTTACCGGCCCCATGGTCGAAGAAGGCACCGCCCTGCTGGGAATGCTGTTCGATAATAATTGATAATTGAGAATTATTAGTTCGGACAGAGCCGTGACAATCCTGCGAAGCCGTGAATACTCAAAATGAGGAACGTAGGGAACATTCTTGAGCGTTCCGCTTGCAGGAACATTTCGGCAATAAACGGATCGGTCAAGACCATTCCCTGCGACAGCATTTTAATTTTCAACAATAAAAACCTCTATTTTCCGCAAAAGCGATAACTGACAGTCCGATAATTTTCAATTCTCAATTCTACAAAAGAAGGAGGAGCGGCGAGATGATACAGGAGCGCTCGTATGCAAAGCTTAATCTCACTCTGGACGTCACCGGCCTGCTGCCCGGTGGCTATCACGCCGTACGCAGCGTGATGCAGAGCACGGATTTCGGCGACGAGATAACTATCCGACCCGGCGAGGGCGAGTGGCGAGCGGAAAGCAACCTGAAATATCTGCCCACCGGCAGCGGCAATCTTGCCGTGCGCGCCGCTCTGCTTTTCAGGGAGGCCACGGGCAAAGGCCCGGAGGGCGGCCTTATAAAAATCGAAAAGAGAATACCCGTTTGCGGCGGTCTTGCCGGCGGCAGCGGTAATGCCGCCGCCGTGCTGCGAGCCATGAACCGTGAGTTCGAGGGCGGGCTGAGTGAGGAAGAGCTGCGCAGACTGGGCGAAAAGCTTGGCTCGGATATTCCTTTCTGCATTTCCGGCGGCACAATGCTTGCCGAGGGTCGCGGCGAGATACTTTCGCCCCTGCCGCCCCTGCCCGACTGCGGCATCGTTATATGCCGCCCCAATTTCGCCTCCTCCACGCCGGAGCTGTTCGCCGCGGTGGACAAGCTGCGGGTGAAAATGCGCCCGGATACCGACGGCATGATAGCTGCGCTGGCAGCCAGGGACATTGAGGGCGTAGCTCGAAGAATGTTCAATATTTTTGAGGCCGCGCTGCCCCGCCGACAGGCTGCTATGGTGGCCGAGACCCGCAGTGCGCTGCTGGATCAGGGTGCGCTGGGTTCCTGCATGAGCGGTACCGGCTCCGCCGTTTTCGGCATTTTCGCCGACTACGCCGCCGCTGCCAACGCCCGCGCCGCGCTCAGCGAGCAGGGTATGCCCAGCTTTTTGTGCAGACCCGGGTGAATAACTGAATAAATTCCAATCTCCCCGTCAATCATTGGATTGACGGGGTTTATTTATTTCAATTAATATCGAAAGGACATAACCATGAAAAAACTGCTTGCGTTTATACTTACTCTTGCCGCGGTGCTCTCCACGGTGCGGCTGGAAACCACGGCGGCGGGGCTGCCGGATAAGGTGCTGCGGCTGCACGTGCTGGCGGCCTCGGACTCGGAAACCGATCAGGCGCTGAAGCTGCGCGCCCGTGACGCGGTGATGGCATATCTCACGCCGCTGCTGGCGGACTGCGGAAGTAGAAGCGAAGCGGAGCGGATAACGGAGGCAAATCTGCAGGCCATCGCCCAAATCGCCGCCGACGCGGCGGGGCAGCGGGCGGCGGTGAGCCTCGCCCGCGAAAGCTTCACCGCCCGGGAATACGATGGCTTCGCCCTGCCCGCGGGTCAGTACGCCGCTCTGCGGATAGAACTGGAGGGCGGCGGTGGGCAAAATTGGTGGTGCGTGGTGTTCCCGCCCCTCTGCACCGCCCTGTACGAGGAGGACGAGGACGCATTCACCCTTTTCGATGAAGATGAAAAAGCTCTCATTACCGGCTCCGGGCGGAAGATAAAATTTCGCCTGCTGGAATGGCTCTCGGCTCTGCGGCAAGGGGCGGATTTAACGTAGATTTAACACAAATCCTCTATCAGATTTTACTTTGCCCGTATAATATGTTAAATGTAAAATCTTCGGGTTTCCCGGGAAATGAGGATAGCAAATGGATATTTTTGACATACTTACTTTGCTGGGCGGTCTCTGTCTGTTTCTGTTCGGTATGAACATCATGGGCAAGGCGCTGGAAGCCTGCGCCGGCGGAAAGCTTTCTCTGCTTCTGAGCAAGCTGACCTCCAATAAGTTTGCCGGATTTCTCACCGGTCTTGGCGTAACCGCGGTTATCCAGTCCTCCTCCGCCACTACCGTTATGGTCGTCGGCTTTGTAAACTCCGGCCTTATGAGCCTTAGGCAGTCCATCGGCGTTATCATGGGCGCCAACGTCGGCACCACCGTCACCGCATGGATTCTCAGCCTTACCGGCATCAAGGGCGGCAGTTTCTTCATGCAGATGCTCAAGCCCTCTTCCTTTACCCCCATTTTGGCGGTTATAGGTATCGCCCTGTTCATGTTTGCCAAGAGCGCCAAGAAGAAGGACGCCGGCATGGTTCTGCTGGGCTTTGCTACCCTCATGTACGGCATGACCATCATGTCCGACGCCGTTGCGGGACTTAAGGACGTTCCCGAGTTCCGCAATATCCTGCTCATGTTCTCAAACCCCATTCTGGGCGTTCTTGCCGGTCTGGTGCTCACCGCTATCATTCAGTCCTCTTCCGCTGCGGTTGGTATCCTGCAGGCGTTGTCCTCCACCGGTCAGATAACCTTTGGCTCTGCTATTCCCATTATACTTGGTATGGATATCGGTACCTGCGTAACCGCAATGCTCTCCTCTATCGGAGCTAACCGCAATGCCCGTCGCGCTGCAACCGTTCACCTTCTGTTCAACATTATCGGCACAGTTGTGTGGCTCTGCGCCTTCTATGCAGTCGATGCATTCGTTGATTTCGCCTTTGTTGCGTACACCATCGACGAATTTTGGATTGCCGTTGTCAACACTATATTCAAGCTGCTCTGCACAGTTCTGCTCCTGCCCCTGTCCGGGCTGCTGGAGAAGCTGGCCTGCGTTATCATCAAGGATACTCCCAGCGGCGACAAGACCATCGAGCTTGACGAGCGCCTGCTGGCTACCCCTGCCGTTGCTCTTGAACGCTGCCACGCAGTTACTATGGATATGGCCAATGTTTCCGTTGAGGCCATCAAGAACGCAATGACCCTGCTTATCGGCGGCTATGACCAGAAGACGGCACAGCTTGTCCGTTCTCAGGAGGACGACGCTGACCACTATGAGGACACCATCGGAAGCTACCTTGTAAAGCTCAGCGGCCATGCTCTCGCCGATTCCGACAGCACCGAAGCTGCAAAGCTGTTGCGTATCATTGGTGACTTTGAGAGAATTTCCGACCATGCGGTCAACGTGCTTGAATCCGCCGAAGAGCTGCGGGATAAGAATATCGCCTTCTCCATCGACGCTCAGCGCGAGATAAAGGTGCTCACCAGCGCCGTCAGCGAGGTTCTTGACCTTGCCTGCCGTGCCTTTGAGGAAAACGACCTGGAGGCTGCCGCTTTGGTAGAGCCTCTTGAGCAGGTTGTCGATACCCTCAAGGAACAGCTCCGCGCCCGCCATATTCTGCGCCTGCAGAAGGGCGAATGCACCATCGAGGCCGGTTTCGTATGGTCCGACCTGCTCACCAGCCTTGAGCGTGTAGCAGACCACTGCTCCAATATTGCAGGCTGTGTGGTTGAAACTGCCCACAGCGCCCTCGACCTCCATGAGTATATCCGCGAGGTCAAGGCCGGCGGCAACAACTTCAACGATAAGTACAATGAGTTCGCCAAGAAGTACGCACTGATCCAGGAATAAAGATTAAATGATAAACGCCCTGCAGAAACTTTTCTGCAGGGCGTTTTGGTAACGGTAGATTAACTCATAGGGTATGCAGGTGGCGCCCCTGCCCTACGAAACAAGCGTAAAATCAAATCAATAAATGTAGGGCTGAGGCATGCCTCAGCCGCCGAAGAAACTACAAAAAACAACGGGCGACCATTCGTGGTCGCCCGTAAACTTATTTCTTATACAGTACCCGTATGGAATTGAGCACGCAGAGCATTGCCACGCCGCTGTCCGCGAAAACAGCCGCCCACATGGAGGCGAAGCCGCAAAGGCCAAGTATCATAACCGCAAACTTTATGGCCAGCGCGAAAATCACATTCTGCATGGAAACGGAGTTAGCCGCTGCCGCAATGGCAAGGGATTGGGGGATAGCGTCGGCGCCGGCGGTCATAAATACCACGTCCGCTGCCTCGATGGCTGCGTCCGCGCCGCTGCCCATGGCCGCGCCCACGTCGGCGCCTGCCAGAACGGGCGCGTCGTTTATGCCGTCGCCCACGAACATTACGCCGCCCCGTGCTGCCCGCACTTCCTGCATTGCCGCCAGCTTGTCCTGAGGCAGCAGACGGGCGCGAACCTCGTCGATGCCCAGGTCAGCCGCCACAGCTTCGGCGCTCTCCTTGGTGTCGCCGGTGAGCATAACGGTGGCGTAGCCCTGCCGCTTCAGCAGCTCCACGGCATCCTTGGCCTCGGGCTTTATTTCGTCGTCGATAATAAGGCGGCCTGCGTAACGCTTGTTCACCGCGCAGAGTACCTCCGTGCCCGCCTCGTCGCTGAGGGTGGGCAGCTCCACATCGTGCTGCTCCAGCAGGCGGCGGTTGCCACAAAGTATCTCGCCGATGTTGGCCTCGGCCTTTATGCCCATGCCGGCCAGCTCCTCGACCCTTTCGGGCTTCTGTAGACTTAGACCCTGCTTCTTCGCCGCGGCAAGAATGCTGGTGGCCACAGGGTGAGTGGAGTAGCTTTCGCAGGAGGCACAGAGCCGAAGCAGAGCGCTCTCGCTTAGCCCATTTGCGGGCTGAGCGGTCTTAAGCTCAAAGCTGCCGCGGGTGAGAGTGCCGGTCTTGTCCATGACCACGGCCTTTATCTTCTTCATGGCCTCGATGGAAGCGCCGCCCTTGAAAAGTATGCCCCGTCGGGAGGCTGCGCCGATTCCCGCGAAGTATGCCAGCGGCACGCTGAGCACCAGTGCGCAGGGGCAGCTCATTACAAGGAAGGTGAGGGCGGTGTATATCCAATCCGTCCAATCGCCCTTAAAGAACAGGGGCGGAATGATTGCCGTAAGCAGGGCGATGATGACCACGATGGGCGTGTAGACCCGGGCGAAGCGACTGATGAAGCGGTCGATTTTCGGCTTGGACGCCGCCGCGTTCTCTACGCTGTCCAGTATGCGGCTTACCATGGACTCGGAAAGGGGCTTATCAACCCGCATCGTCAGCTGGGAGGAGATGTTGACCCAACCGGAAATGACCTCGTCGTCCGCCTCAAGACTAAGAGGAACGGGCTCGCCGTTTATTGCGGAGGTGTCCGCGCGGCTTGCGCCCTCAACTACGGTACCGTCCAGCGGTATGCGCTCGCCGGGGCGAACCAGCAGCAGATCGCCTACACGAGCCTGCTCGGCGGGAATAACTGTGACATCGCCGCCCCGGAGCAGATTTACCGTTTCCGGACGCAGGTCGATGGCCTCCATTATCTGTCGGCGGCTCTTTTCAACGGCCTTTTCCTCGAAATATTCGCCGATGCGGAAAAAGAGCATTACGCCCACCGCCTCGGGGAATTCGCCGATGGCGAAGGCACCGATGGTGGCGATGCTCATAAGAAAATTCTCGTCCAGCACTCGGCCCTTCAGCAGGTTCTTGCCCGCGGTGAGCAGAATGTGCCAGCCCAGAATGAGGTAGGCCACAAGGTTCACGCCCAGAGATACCGGCCAGGGCAGGCTGCTGTGGTGGACGATAAGGCCCGCCACAAAAAGCACCGCGCCGACGATTATCTGCGCCAGTACGTTGCCCTCGCCTTCCTCGTCATCGTCATCATCGTCATGGCAGGAGCAGCTATCGCAGCCGCAGCTTATATCCGGCCCCTTGTATTCCTTGCGCTTTTCACCGCAGCCGCAATCGTGGTCATGGCAGCCGCAGCCGCAATCCTCGTCATCATCATGGTCATGACAACCGCAGGAGCAATGGTCGTCCTCGTCATCATCGTGGTCATGACAACCACAGGAATGATGCTCCTCTTTCTCCTCGTGACAGCCGCAGGTGCAGGTATCAGCGGCAGGGGCAGACCCCTGGCCTACGTCCTCGTGGCAGCCGCAGGAGTGGTTTTCCTTTTCTGCTTCCTCATGGCAGCCGCAGCTGCAGGAATTTTTATCAGACATAAAATCACCGCTTTCGGGAAAACATTTGAATGATTGTTCAACTGTTTTTATAATATACCCGGACAGAGCGATTGTCAATAAGAAATGAGGAAAAACACCGTCATTCAGAGGCACGCAGTGAAGTCGGCGCTACATACCGCTCAACCGGGGGGATTCCTCGCAGGCTCGGAATGACATATACTTCAATCTTTGCGCTTTGTTGGTTTTGCTGCATTGCACTCTGCAGGGTGTGTGTCAACTGCCGGCGCGACAATACAAACTTTTCCGAAAATACATTGTGCTTGCTTAAAGGATTTTTATTGCCAATTCAAATGGCGTATGCTATACTATACTAAATTATCGTGGACAGTTATGTGCAATAATTAATATTTAAATATGAAAGAGGTATAGTACTATGAGCATGGAAGTTCGCAATTATAGTTTCCCCAACAGCAAGCTGAAGGTCAAGGTCATGATCTCTGACGAGCTGGGCTTCTGCGTAACCAGCACCCTCATCATGGGCGAGAAGGACTGCGTTCTCGTTGACTGCCAGTGGACCCGCTCCAACGCTTACCGCGTTATCGCCGAGATCTGCGAGACCAATCTGAACCTGAAGGCTGTATTCGCATCTCACGCTCACCCCGACCACTACTGGGGCATCGGCCACATCGGCGAAGCTTTCCCCAATGCTAAGCTCTACGCTATGGAAGAGGATCTGCCTGTTATCGACGAGCAGTTCAACTCCAAGACCGAGCACTGGGAGAGCGTTATCGGTAAGGTCAACCTCTGCCGCCTGAAGCCCGTTATCGAGCCTCTGCCCGCCAGCAACATCATCGAGCTGGAAGGCGAAGAGATCATCGTTTATCCCCAGGTTTGGGGCGACCTGAAGTACAACACTGTTGTATGGGTTCCCTCCATCAAGACCTTCATCGGTTCCGACGTTCTCTTCCTGCACGCTCATCCCTTCACCTGCGAGGTTTCTCAGAAGGGCCGCTACAAGTGGTATCAGGAGCTTGAGAAGTTCTCCAAGTTCGGCGCTGAGCTGGTAGTTCCCGGCCACGTAAGACAGGGCGAGATCCTGGACGGCCGCGCATTCCAGTACACCATGGACTATATCCGCGAGACCGAGCGCACTCTGGAAAGCACCGACAACGAGAAGGAATTCTTCTATGATATGTGCATGAAGTTCCCCGATGACGGTCTCCTGCTCCTCTCCAACGAGATGAACGCCAGCGTATTCCTCGGCGGCCGTGAGTGGTCCTGGAGCGACATGAATGATGATGACGGCACTCCCCTGCCTCGCTGGTGGGCTGAGGACTGATATCCTCCCCGACACACACCGTAAATCATAAGGAAAGGAAGATTTCATAATGATTCAGCCTATTACTAAAATGGAAGGCGCTTTTTGCCTGAAAGGTAAGAACGTTATTGTTACCGGCGGTAACCGTGGCCTCGGCCTGGGTATCGCTGAGGCTATGGCTCAGGTTGGCGCAAACATCGCCATCTTCTGCCGTGACGCCGCCAAGGCTGCTGAGGCTCTCGAGATCCTCAAGCCCTACGGCACCACCTGCAAGAGCTATTCCTGCGACGTAGTCGATATGCAGAGCGTCCGCGACGCTGTCGCCGCTGCTTATGCTGATTTCGGCAACATTGATATCCTTGTCAACAACGCCGGCGTTTCCTGCACCAAGTCCCTGCTGGACATGGACGAGGATCTCACCGACTGGTACAGAGTTATCAATACCGACCTTAACGGCTGCGTACATATGACCTATGAGGTCGCCAAGAGAATGCGCGACGCCGGCAAGGGCGGCAGCATTGTCAACGTTACCTCCAACGCAGGCTTCATGGTAAACCATGGCCAGCCCATGAGCCCCTACTCCTCTGCCAAGGCAGCTATGAACCACTTCACCCGCTGCATGGCTTGCGAGCTGGCTCCCTATGATATCCGTGTAAACGGTATCGCTCCCGGCTTCACCAACAGCGAGCTTTCCGTTCACATTCCTCCCGAGAACATGGCTCGTATCAACACCCAGACCGTTGCTGGCCGCTTCGGCGAGCCCATCGAGGTCGGCGCTCTTGCCGTCTTCCTGGCTTCTCCCGCAGCTGCTCAGATCACCGGCACCGTTCAGGTTATCGACGGCGGCTACATGCTCCGCTGCTGATATCTGCCCAATAATGTCAAAAACGAGGTTCGTGAAAGCGAACCTCGTTTTTTGTTATTTTGTGTGGTAGGGAGCACACGACCTCGGCGCTCCGGAATATAGCGACCATTATTGCAGAAACGCTAAAACGGAAGATGTAAAAATAATGGATAGCCTTCCCCTCAAGGGGGAAGCCTGACCGAAAATTATGAACGGACGTATCTGTCGTTAGAACAGCGAGATCTGTGCCGTGTCGGGAATGTCGCCGAAAGCGCCGGCCTCCTTAAGCTGCTCGATGTGGGTTTTGGAGACCTTGGTGCAGGCGGCAGAGAATTCCTCGATGGAGAGGAACTGCTCGTTGCGGTGGGCGACGATGTCCAGCGCGGCAGACTCGCCCAGACCGGTGATGGCGGTGAAGGGCGGAATAAGCTTGTTGCCGTCGATTTTGAACATGGTAGCCTCGCTGTTATAGAGGTCAACGGGGGCGAACTCGATGCCGCGCAGGTACATTTCGTAGGCAACCTCGAGGGCGGTGAGCAGGTCTTTTTCCGCCTGCTTTGCGTCCTGCTTGGCCTCTATCTCGTTTATCTTCCTGCGAATGCTCTCGGTGCCGCCGGACATGACCTCAAGGTCGAAGGCTGGGGCGCGGACGCTGAAATAGGCGCAGTAGAACGCCTCGGGACGATGCACCTTGAACCATGCGATACGCACCGCCATGGTAACGTATGCCACCGCGTGAGCCTTGGGGAAGAGGTACTTTATCTTCTTGCAGGAGTCGATGTACCACTCGGGCACGCCGTTGTCCCGCATTTCCTGCTCGTGGTCGGGGGAAAGTCCCTTGCCCTTACGCACCTTTTCCATAATGCTGAATGCATCCTTGGGGGGCACGCCGCAGCTGATGAGGTATATCATAATGTCGTCACGGCAGCCGATGGCCTCGTCAACGGAGGCAGTGCCGCTGGTAATAAGGTCTTTCGCGTTGCCCAGCCAAACGTCGGTGCCGTGGGAGAAGCCGGAAAGACGGACGAGGGTGGAGAACTTCTTGGGCTGGGTGTCGGAGAGCATTTCGCGGGTGAACTTGGTGCCGAATTCGGGCACGGCAATGGAGCCGGTCTTGCCGATGATGGGGTCGCCAAGGTCTATGCCCAGCGCCTCGGGGGTGATGAACAGGCGCATGGTCTCCGGATCGTCCAAAGGAATGGCCTTTGCGTCCACTCCGGTGAACTCCTCGAGGTACTTTATCATGGTGGGGTCATCGTGACCCAGCATGTCCAGCTTGAGAAGATTGCTCTCCATGCTGTGATATTCAAAATGGGTGGTGATGATGTCGGTGTTAGGGTCGTCGGCAGGGTGCTGAACGGGGCAGAAATCGTAAATCTCGTGATCCTGAGGGATAACAACAAGGCCGCCGGGGTGCTGGCCCGTGGTGCGCTTAACGCCGGTGAAGCCCCGGGCGAGGCGATCCTCCTCCACCTTGGAAACACGCATGCCGCGCTCTTCAAGATATTTCTTGACGTAGCCGAAGGCGGTCTTTTCCGCAATGGTGCCGATGGTACCGGCACGGAAAACGTGGGACTCGCCGAAAAGGTCGATGGTGTCCTTGTGGGCGCGGGCCTGATATTCGCCGGAGAAGTTAAGGTCAATATCGGGAACCTTGTCGCCGGCGAAGCCCAGGAAGGTTTCGAAAGGAATGTCGAAGCCGTCCTTTACGTACTTTGTGCCGCAGACAGGGCAGTTTGCGTCGGGCATGTCCACGCCGCAGCCGTAGTCCTTGCCGGCCTCAAAGTCCGAGTGCTTGCAGTTGGGGCAGCGGTAGTGGGCGGGCAGGGAGTTAACCTCCGTGATGCCCGACATGAAGGCGACCAGCGAGGAACCGACAGAGCCTCGGGAGCCGACAAGATAGCCCGCTTCGAGGGATTTGGCAACCAGCTTCTGGGCGCTCATGTAGATAACGTCGTAGCCTCGGCCGATAATGCCGCCCAGCTCCGTTTCAAGACGCTTGGTGATAAGCTCGGGGGGATTGTCGCCGTAGAGGGCGTTGACCTTGCCGTAAACAAGGCTCTGCAGATCTTCCGCGGAGTTCTCGATTTTCGGGGCGAAAAGTCCGTCGGGCAGGGGGGCGACCTCCTGACACATATCCGCGATAAGGTTGGAGTTACCGATAACAACATCGTAGCACTTCTGCTCGCCAAGGTAGGCAAACTCCTCCATCATTTCCTCGGTGGTTTTCAAATAGAGGGGCAGGGGATTGTCGGAGTCGGAGAACTTGTTGGAAAGGAGAATACGGCGGAAAATTTCGTGCTCCGGCTCAAGGAAATGCACATCGCCGGTGGCAACAACGGGCTTGCCCATTTCGTCGGCGAGAGCCACCACGCGGCGGTTGAAGTCACGCAGATGCTCCTCGTCCCGGGCGGTGCCGTTGCGTATCATGAAGGCGTTGTTGCAAATGGGCTGAATTTCAAGGAAATCATAGAACTCCGCAAGGCGCTTCAGCTCGCGCATGCTCTTACCGCCCACAACGGCCTTGAAAATCTCACCGGCTTCGCAGGCGGAGCCGATAATGAGACCCTCGCGCAGTCGCATGAGCAGGCTTTTGGGGATAATGGGGTACTTGCGGAAATGCTCAAGGTGAGCGCGGGAGATTATTTCGTAAAGGTTGCGGATACCCTTCTGCTCCTTTACGAGGATTATTATGTGCTTGGGCTGGCGGCGATTGTTGCCCTTGTTGCGCAGGGGGATCATCGCCTCGTTTATGGCGGCCACCCGCTCCACGCCCAGCTCCTTGAGCTTGCAGAAGAAATGGGGCAGCAGCAGACCACAGGTGAGCGCGTCATCGGAGGCGCGGTGGTGATTGAAGGCGGGCAGGGAAAGGTAATTGGCAACGGTGCCCAGCGTGAACTTTTTAAGCTCCGGCAGCAGGTTCTGCGCCATTACCAGCGTGTCGAGGCTGGTAAGGTCGTATTCCATGCCCATGCGCTGGCAGGCGTTGGCGATAAAGGCGGTGTCGAAGTCGGCGTTATGGGCAACGATGGGTCTGCCGCCTACGAACTTCATAAAATCGCCCACGGCCTCGGCCTCTTTGGGCGCGCCCTTAACGTCGCTGTCACGGATTCCCGTGAGCTTGGTGACCTCGTAGGGTATGCTCTTGCCGGGGTCAACGAAGGTCTGGAAACGGTCGATTTCCTTGCCGTCCTTTATGATGACCGCGCCGATTTCGGTAATGCGGTCGTTTTCGGGGGAAAGACCGGTGGTTTCGAGGTCAAAGGCGACGAACTCGCCGTCCAGAGGGAAATCGCCGTCGCCGTGGACTACCACGCGGTCGTCAACATCGTTTATGTAATAGCCCTCCACGCCGTAGATGACCTTGATGCCGTTCTTCTTGCCGGCGCTGCAAAGCTCGGGGAAGCCCTGGGCTACGCCGTGGTCGGTGAGGGCGATTGCCTTGTGACCCCACTTGGCGGCGGTCTTTACGGCGGCGCTTATGTCGGTGAGGGCGTCAAGGGAGGAATAACGGCTGTGGAAATGCAGCTCCACGCGCTTTTCGCCGGGGTACTTGTCCTTGCGGCTGGGCTTCTCCTCCTGACGGACGTTGGCGGGCTCCATGCTTATGTCACCGTGCCAGCGGTTATAGCTGACCATGCCCTGTACGGTTATGTACATTCCGTCGCTTATGGCCTCGTAGGGCGCGTCCTCTTCGCCACGCAGGAATTTGGAGACCCGCAGGCTGCCGGTGTAGTCGGTAACGTTGAAGTCGAGTATCTTGGCCGTGCCGTTGCGCACCTCGCGCAGCTCTGTGCCGAAAACCTCACCGGTGACTACGCAGCGGCCGGTTTCCACGTTCAGCTCGGAGATGGGGATACTGTTTCCGGTTATCTTTTTGCCCACCAGCATACGGGGCAGCTTGGTCTGAGGCGCGTTCTTCTTCACCGCCTCGGCGGAGATAAAGACCTCCACGCTGACCTTGTTTATCTCAAGCTCCCGGGCAATGCCGTCCTCGATGAGACCCACCATGACGGGAGCGGGAGTTTCCGGAAATTCTATTTTAAGCCGCATGGAGGCGGTTTTCCTGTCCACGGAAACGCCAACGATGTTGGACTTATCCAATATGGAGAAAAACCCGTCCTCCGAAACGCAGCAGGAGAACATTTCTCTGAATGGTACTTTGGTGTTCATTCTTACCTCACATAAAATTGAGAATTGATAATTGAGAATTGAAAATTATTGCTGCGGAGATAACCTGACATGCCTATCTTAGATATAGGATTAACCTTCTCCTTGAGGAGAAGGGGGACCGCTTGCGGTGGATGAGGTGGAAAATGGCAGGAGGGCAAAGATTTCTTTCCGCCTTCGGCGGCCACCTCATCAGTCGGCTTCGCCGCCAGCTGGAGGTGAATTGCCGCGTAGCGGCAAGAGAGGCCACCCTGGGGTGTCCCCTCAAGGGAAGCTTAACCTCTATTGCACATGGCCGCGGAAAACGACAAATCGCAGAACTGAAAATCACGAAAAATAATTCTCGATTCTCAATTACTTTTCGTCTTCTTCTATCATCGCCACAAGGGCGGAGGCCATTTCGTCCTCCGGCACTTTGCGGACTATTTCGCCCTTGCGGAACAGCATGCCGCAGCCCTTGCCGCCGGCAACGCCGTAATCCGCGCCGCGAGCTTCGCCCGGGCCATTTACCACGCAGCCCATAACGGCCACGCGAATGTTCCTTTTGCAGTCCTTCAGCGCCTCGGTCACGTTGGCAAGGACTTTTTCAAGGTCGACTTCGGTTCGACCGCAGGTGGGGCAGGACACTATCTCCACGCCCTCGGTGCGCAGACCAACGGCGCGAAGTATCTCCTTTGCGGCGGTGACTTCCCGCAGGGGGTCGCCGGTGAGGGAAACCCGGAGGGTGTCGCCTATTCCGGCAAGGAGCAGGGATCCGATGCCGCAGGCGGATTTCACCACCGCCAGCTCGCCGCCGCCCGCCTCGGTAACGCCGATGTGCAGGGGATAATTCACCGCCTCGTGAGCCAGCTTGTAGGCGGCCACGGTGTCGGGCACGTTGGAGGCCTTCAGGGAAAGGCAGATGTCGTCGAAATCGAAGTAGTTAAGCAGGCGCACGTGACCCAGCGCGCTCTCCAGCATGGCCTCGGGAGTTGCGCCGCCGTACTTTGCAAGCAGGGGCTTTTCGAGGCTGCCGCCGTTTACGCCGATGCGAATAGGCAGGGAGCGGGCGCGGCAGGCGTCCACCACCTTTTTCACGTTCTCGGGGCCGCCCACGTTGCCGGGATTTATGCGAATTTTATCCGCACCCCGCTCGGCTGCCGCTATGGCAAGGCGGTAATCGAAGTGGATATCCGCAACCAGCGGGATCGGACATTCTGTTTTGATGGCCTCGATGGCCTCGGCCGCCGCCATGTCCGGCACGGCCACACGCACTATCTCGCAGCCTGCCGCAGCCAAAGCCTTTATCTGGGCGATGGTCGCCGCAGCGTCGCGGGTGTCAGTGTTGCACATGGACTGTATGGTTACCGGCGCGCCGCCGCCAATAGGGACGCCCCCGGCGATTATCTGTTTTGTCATGGAGTATCACTCCTTGAAAATAATAAAACTTGTGTTTTGTGTCATTCAGAGGCACGTAGTGCCGAAGAATCCCCCGGACAGTGGCACTGCGTGTTGTTACTGCATTCCACTCAACGGGGGGATTCCTCGCGGTGCTCGGAATGACGAGGTGCTTATATCAGAACAGCTTTACCACGTCGCTTACCAGCAGAACCGCCATAAGAGCCAGCAGCAGGACAAGGCCTGCGCCGTGGATATATGCCTCAACCTTGGGATTGGGCTTGCGTCCGGTGAGCTTGGTGATGATGGCAACGACCACCATGGTGAAAATGTGTCCGCCGTCAAGACCGGGAATGGGCAGCAGGTTCATTACGGAAAGATTCACCGCAATGAAAGCGCCGAGGTAGAATACGTTGATAAGTCCGTCAATAACGGTGGCGGAGCTTGCGCCCACCTCGCCGATGGCTGCCACCGCGCCAACAACGCCGGACATCTGGGACAGGGCGGCGCGGCCGGTGACGATGTCGCCCAGACCCATCCACACCATCTTCACAAAGTAGAGGGAATTATACCACGCCTGCTGGAAAACGCTGAAGAACGTGCGCTCGGAAACCCCGAAGAAAAGACCGTATTTCAGGGTTTTTTCGCCGTTTTCCTCATATTCCCGCAGAACCAGCGGAAAATCGTCCAGCTTCACCCGCTTGCCGTCGCGGATAACCACCATGTCAACGGTCTCGCTGTCGGCGCGGCGGTCCATGTGCAGGGAAAACTCACTTATAAGGTTCACGGAGTGACCGTCGATGGAAACGATGCGGTCGCCCACCATCAGACCCGCTTCCCCCTGCAGGGGGAAGCCGTCCATAAATCCGTCAAGACGGGTGGTGGAATAGTAGGGACTGAAGGAAACGATAATGAGAACGATAAGGAAGCCGGCGAGGAAATTCATAAAGGATCCCGAGAAGAGAATGAAAAGGCGGGCGATAAGGGGCTTTTTGCCCATGCTGCGCTCGTCCTCGCTGTCGTCATTCTCGCCCTCGATGGCGCAGTAGCCGCCTATGGGCAGCAGGCGCAGGGAATAAAGGGTCTCCTTGCCCTGCTTCTTGAAAATGCCGGGGCCCATACCTATAGAAAATTCGTTGACCTTAACGCCCACGCTCTTTGCCGCAAGAAAATGACCAAGCTCATGAACGGTGATAAGGATACCGAATATCAGGATCGCAATGATGATATACATTCCGAGGCATACCTCCTTGCCGCCTCGTCGGCGGCTGCCACATCGGAAAGGTCGGCGGCTGCCATGCCTGCAAGAGAGCCGCATACCCTTTCAACTACATCGTAAATTTCCAAAAATCCTATTTTGTCCTCCAGGAACGCCCATGCCGCCACCTCGTTTGCCGCGTTCATAACGCAGCAATCGGCGGTACCCTTGTGCTTTGCCAGCTCCATTGCGAGGGGCAGCGCCCGGAAGGTGTCAGTATCCGGCTCCTCAAAGGTGAGGGGCTGGGTCAGCCGCAGATCAAGGGGCGTTGCCGCGCCGGGTACACGCTTGGGCCATGTAAGCGCCAGCTGAATGGGCAGCTTCATGTCCGGCGCGCCCATCTGGGCTATAACGGAGCCGTCGGCGAACTCCACCATGGAGTGAACTATGCTCTGGGGGTGTACGAGAACGGAAATATTCTCTGGGCTGACGGCGAAAAGGTGCATGGCTTCGATGAATTCAAGACCCTTGTTCATCAGCGTCGCTGAGTCTATGGTTATCTTGGCGCCCATGCTCCAGTTGGGGTGCTTCAAAGCGTCGGCGCGGGTAACGTGAGCCAGTTCCTTCCGCTTTTTGCCACGGAAGGGGCCGCCGCTGGCGGTGATGATAAGGCGATTTAAGTCGCCGCCGCCCTGCAGACACTGGAAAATGGCGCTGTGCTCCGAGTCCACGGGCAGGATTTCCGCACCGGTCTCGGCGGCTTTTTTCATCACAATCTCGCCCGCGCAGACAAGAGTTTCCTTGTTTGCGAAAGCAAGACGCTTTTTCGCTTCGAGGGCGGTCATGGCGGGCATAAGACCCACCGCGCCGGACATGGCCGCCACTACGGTGTCGGCCTCGGGCAGAGCGGCCGCCTCGAGAATGGCGCTCATGCCGCCGCCGACACGTATATCCGTGTCGGAAAGGGCGATTTTCAGCTGCTTCGCCGCCGCCTCGTCGTAAACCGCAACCAGCCTGGGGTGGAGCATACGTGCCTGCTCTTCGGCGAGGGCGATATTTTTGCCCACTGCCAGAGCCGCCACGCCTATATTGAGCTTTTGGGCGACTTCAATGGTCTGAGTGCCGATTGAGCCGCTGCTGCCGAGAATACTTATCATAATATTACCTCAGTTCTTATCCCAGTACATTCAGAGCGCCCAGCAGCAGATACACCACGGGAGCGGAGAAGATGGTGCTGTCGAAGCGGTCGAGAGCGCCGCCGTGACCGGGCAGCAGTCTGCCGTAGTCCTTCACGCCGAACTCGCGCTTGATAAGGGAAAATGCAAGGTCGCCGATAGGGGAAACGATGCCTGTGACAAGGGCGGTAACAGCCAGCATGGGAAAGCTGACGCTTATCTCAAAGCCGTAACCCATGAGAACTCCGTAAAGGAGGGTCAGGCCGACGCTGACGATAAGGCCGCCCACAGCGCCCTCGATGGTCTTTTTTGGGCTGGTGCGGGGGGCGAGCTTGTGCTTTCCGAAGAGCATGCCCGCGAAAAGAGCGCCCGCGTCGCCTGCGTAGGCGATGATGATGGGCAGCAGCACGGTGAAGCGTCCGTAAGGGGCAACGCGCAGGAGAACCAGCGCCGCCATTCCCCCGGGAATGATGAGGCCGGCCATAAGACCCGCGCCGAAGCCGGAGAAGCCAAAGACTTTTTCACGTTCATAGTATGCCACCCACAGGAAGAAAAGAAGCACGCCGTAAACGCAGCACCAGGCCAGCGCTATGTATGCGCCCGCGCCGAAATAGGCCATGGCGGTTATCAGCAGGGTGGAAACGCAGCCCAGCACAAGAGCGGGAACGCTGCGCACGCCCACGGCGGAGTATATTTCCTGCGCCGCGATGCAGGATATGCCCGCGCAGAAGATGGCTGCGCCAAGGTCGGGCAGCAGAACCAGCATTATAAGAGTCAGCGGCACGCCCACGGCTGCCACAAGAAGTCTTGATTTCATTTGGAACCTCCGAGAATACATATTGATTTAATATATAATTATACTAAAAAGATGCGGTAAGGTCAATCGAATTAAGTCACCGGTTGGCAAAATTGAGGATTTGTTCAAATTTGTTCGTACTATTCGTATTATGAGAGGGAAAGTATCAAGAAAGAAAAAATTTTTCGGAATATGAAACATTTTCCCTACCATTTACGTCAAATATATATTAAACTATACAGTAATGAATTTTAAGCGGTTCGCCGTATGGAGGATTAAGATATGAAAAGAATTGCCGCATTTCTGCTGATTTTGACGCTGCTGTTTTCTATGGCGGCCTGCGCGCCTGACAATACCGTGGGCGAGCCCGAGGAGACCCCGCCCGTAAGCGAGGACGAGTACGTGAAGCCGAGCAAGACGCCCGTAGCCGACCCTGCCGAAACCTATACCGTAACGGACAGCGATTCTGCGGGCATATATGAGGAGACCGGCGTTTACTTCTTCACCCCCGACGATATAGAGGATCCCACCTACCGCCTTATCGGCGTCGGTGAACTGAGTGCGGCCATCGCGGAGCTGGGCTTCACCGTTTACGACAATAACGATAACCCGGTAAGAGTGACCTACCGCGTGCAGGACAGTGAGATGATAGACGCGGACAAGGCCGCTGAGCTTTTCGGCACAAAGGAGCTGGAAACAAGGGAGTCCCTGAAAATCAGCAACCTTATCGGCACTATTAAATATACTGAGGGTGGCGAAGCGATAATTTACTGGCATTCCACCGATGCGGGAAAGAATTGCTGCGCGCTTCTTTCCTCCTGCGAGGACAATGAAGTCATATTCCTTTACTCAAATCTCCTGTACGCACTGGTGCATTCAGATATGAAGCCCGAATAAATCATAAATATATATAAAGACGCTTGACATGGGATAGGATAGATGATACTGTATTAATGCAAATAGTACAGTTCGAAATCCGTGGAACAGTATATTAATGTGTGAATGAGAGCGCCCCACCCTTTGAGGGCGGGGCGCTTTTTGAATATTAACGGAAAAGGAGAGAATGAAATGGACACTAAGGAGAATGCCGTTCAGACTGCGCCCGATGCGCAGGCACCCAAGAAGAAAAAACGCAAGAAGAAAAGAGTGGTGCGCAAGATAATCGCCATAGTTATCATCCTCGCGGTGATAGGCGGCATTGCCTTCGGTATGTATAGCCTTTTCAAAGAGCCTGAAGAGGGTGAAAAGGAAATAATGCCCGGCTTTGTCTACATGGGCTCCATTCAGAGCATGGTGACCGGCAGCGGCGTCGCAAAGCCCAATGACTCCACCACCATCGTTCTTTCCGCTTCCGGCACGGTTCAGGAAGTGTTCGTGAAGGACGGCGACTGGGTCAACGAGGGCGACCCCCTGTACGTTATCGATTCCACCGAGGCAAGGGAGGCCGTAGAGTCGGCTCAGGAGACTGTGGATAACTATCAGGAGCAGATGGACGCTCTTTTGGATAACTACAATAACCTGACCATTACCGCGCCCTTCGCCGGTAAGCTCATGGAGGTCAGCGAGGTTCAGGTGGACGACAGCATGAGCCGCGGCGCTAAGATCGCCACCCTTGTTGACGACTCCGTAATGGAGCTGACCCTCTATTTCAGCTACGCCTACGAAAGCAGCATCTATGTGGGGCAGTCGGCGCTGGTAACGGTACCCTCCACCATGGGGCAGATAAACGGCTCCGTTAAGGAGATAAGCTACGTGGACTACGTTTCCGCCGAGGGCGGCCGCTTCTTCGAGGTAGTCCTCTCCGTGCCCAACCCCGGCACTCTCACCGAGGGCACAGCCGCCTCCGCCCGTCTTACCGCCGCCGACAGCAGCGATATCTATCCCTATGACGCCGGCGCATTCAAGTTCGGCCGCAAGACCGATATCATCAGCAAGGTCTACGGCGACGTTACATACGTAAATCTGAAAAATTACCTCCGCGTAGGCGAGGGCGCTGTTCTTATGACGGTGGCCTCCGAGGAACTGGACGCGGAGATCGCCACTCTCAAGACCACCCTGCAGACCGCTCAGGAGAAGCTGACGGAGGCTCAGGGCCGCCTTGACGATTTCCAGGCCGTTTCCCCCATGAGCGGCACTGTTCTTTCCTGCTCCCTGCAGCCCGGTCAGGAGGTCACCAGCGGCTTCACCGCCGTTTCCATCGCCGATACCTCCACTATGACCGTTGAGGCGCAGATAGACGAGATGAACATCTCCTACGTAAAGCCCGGAATGATGGTGGATATCTATCAGTACGGCAGAAACGGACAGGAATACTTCATGGGTACGGTAAGCACCGTAAGCATGGAGGGTAAGTTTGAAAACGGCTACTCCTATTTCCCTGCGGTCATCACCGTGGAGAACCCCACCGGCACTCTCATGTCCGGCATGTATATCGATTACAGCCTGCTGGCGTCTCAGTCTGAAAACTGCCTGTTGGTTCCCGTTCAGGCGGTCAAGTATACCGAGCAGGGCACCTGCCTGTTCATCAAGGCCGACAGTGCGCCCGAAAACGCCCTTGACGCAGCTACTCTTGGCATCGAGGTTCCCGAGGGCTATTACGCCGTGCCTGTAACCGTTGGTCTTTCCGATAACTCCAACGCCGAGATAACCGAGGGCGTGACCGAGGGCACGGAGGTATTCGTTCAGTACATGACCAATCATGGCAGCTCTTACGGCGGGTGGTGAGCCTATGAAGCTTATCGAACTCAAAGATGTATATAAGATATATAATGAGGGCATGGAAAACGAGGTTCGCGCGCTGGACGGAGTTTCCCTTACCATCGACAGAGGCGAGTTCGTGGCAGTCATCGGTGCTTCAGGCTCGGGCAAATCCACTCTTATGAACATTCTCGGCTGCCTGGACGTTCCCACCTACGGCGAATACTACCTTGACGGCGAGGACGTTTCCGAGCTGACCAACCGGGAGCTTGCCAAAATTCGCAATAAGGACGTTGGCTTCGTATTTCAGGGCTATAACCTTATCACCGAACTGAAAGCCATAGAAAATGTGGAGCTGCCTCTTATATATCAGGGCATAAGCGGCTCGAAGCGCTACGATATGGCGATGGACGCTCTTGAGCGTGTTTCCATGGCCGACCGCGCAGACCACCGTCCGGCGGAGATGTCCGGCGGTCAGCAGCAGCGCGTTGCCATCGCCCGCGCCATCGCCACCAAAGCCCCTATAATCATGGCCGACGAGCCTACCGGCGCGCTGGATTCCCGTACCGGCGCTCACGTGCTGGAGATACTCCACGGCCTGCATGAGGAGGGAACAACCGTCATTCTTATTACCCATGACGGCAATATCGCCTCCACCGCAGAGCGAATAGTCAGAATATCCGACGGAAAGATAATCATGGACTGCCCCAGAGAGGAGGCCGGTGCGCTGTGAATTTGAAACAAAGCTTTAAGATGGCCGTCAAGTCCATCTGGGGCAAAAAGGCCCGCTCCGTTCTCACCATGCTGGGCATAATCATCGGCGTTGCCGCCGTTGTTATCATGGTTTCCATAGTGCAGGGCTCCAACCGGCAGATGCAGGAATACTATGAGAGCATGGGCACCAACAAGATAGAGATCTACGCCTACCAGTGGCGGGGCGGCGACGTAAGCGACGAGCTTTACGAGTATTGCCTCGGCCTTTCCGACCTTGTTGTGGGCGTTACCCCTCAGGGGTACTACTGGGCGCAGAACGGTATAAAGTACGGCACGACCACTACAAACAATATGGAGTACGGCTCGCCGCAGGTCTACCTTGGCAGCGACCAGTACGCGGTCTGCAATAACTTTACCATCGAAAAGGGACGCGACATCGCCTATCTTGATGTGCAGAACTATAATCAGGTCATTGTCCTCGGCGCCCGCGTGGCGGAATTCCTGTTCCCCTACCGTGACCCCATCGGCGAGACCGTCAATATCGACGGCCATAAGTTTGAGGTCATCGGCGTTTACGCCGCCAAGGACCCCGATTCACCCTGGTCAATGGACAACATGGTGGTAGTGCCCTATTCCATGAACCGCCTGCTCAATAAGAGCACCACCTTTGACAGCTTCATCGTCAAGGCGGTCAGCAAGGAGGCCACCACAAAGGCCATCACCATGCTGGACTCCTTTCTTTCCGGCATTATAGATACCGACAGCGGCTACTATTCCGTTTATTCTCAGAACGAGTGGATGGAAAGCGGCCAGGAGCAGACCGCTATGCTCAGCCTTGTGGTCGGCGGCATCGCAGGCATTTCCCTGCTGGTCGGCGGCATCGGCATAATGAATATCATGCTCGTTACCGTTACCGAGCGTACCCGCGAGATCGGTATCCGCATGGCAATAGGCGCCTCCCGGGCGTCCATAATCCTGCAGTTCCTCATTGAGGCTGCCGTTATCTGCGCCGTAGGCGGCGTATTGGGATTGGCGGTGAGCGTCTTGGGAACCCTTGTGGCAGGCAAGCTGATAATGGATATTGTGCTGACCCCCAGCGTGGGCATGACCATCGGCGCGGTGGCGTTCTCCGTTGTGCTCGGCATAGTGTTCGGCCTGTACCCTGCCATAAAAGCCTCGTCCATGCAGCCCGTTGAGGCGCTGCGCGCGGACTGAGTAAAAATAAAACGGGAGGAATGAAAATGAAACGCAAGATAATTTCCCTTGTGTTGGCGCTGGTGCTTCTTGTGTACGCCATGCCGGCGGCAGTGGCGGCCGAGGGTTCGTTCACCGATATTACCGATGAAACCGTGTTCCAGGCCGCGGAAACTCTCCGCCTGCTGGGCGTAGTGGACGGCGTGGGCGGCGGCAAATTTGAGCCTGCGGGGAACCTTACCCGCGCTCAGTTCTGCAAGATGGCGGTTGTCATGCTGGGTATCGAAGGACAGGAACCCGGCTACCGCAGCCGCACAATCTTCTCCGACGTTGCCTCCACCCACTGGGCAAGAGGCTACATAAACCTTGCCGCTTCCGGCGAGGACAAATTTATCTCCGGTATGGGCAACGGTCTGTTTGCGCCCGATACCGACATTACCTTTGCTCAGGCGGTGACCATTCTTGTGCGCCTTTTGGGCTACAGCGACAGCGATACCAGTATGCAGTGGCCCGAGGGCTATCTGATCCTTGCTGACAGCATCGGCCTCACCGAGGGCTTCGACCTGGGCGCCAACGCAGCCATCAGCCGCGCGCAGGCCGCCAAGCTGTTTGAAAAAATGCTCCTTTGCGACACCAAGGGCGGCGATGTTTACCTTTCACGCTTCGGCAGCGTCACCGAGGGCGTTATAATGCTCTCCAACGACGCCGTTGCCGCCGACGGCAGCGCAGGCGCGGTCTACACCTCCGCCGGTACATATAAGACCGACGTGGGCGTGGCCGACAGCTATATCGGACAGCGCGGTACCGTAGTGGTAAGCGGCGGCAAGCTGGTGGTGTTTATCCCCACCGATATGAGCCGCGTCACCGTATCCGCCGCCACCATTGAGGCGGGCTGGTTCAAGGACTCCAACGGCACCCGCTACACCGTGCCCTCCGATACCGTGGTCTATACCGACAGCGAAAGAACCGACTGGAAGGACGTATGGCTGGATATGCCCGCGGGCAGCAACATCACCCTCTATTTTGACGCCAAGGGCAGCATCGAGGCCATCTTTTACGCCACCTCCGCTACGGGTGACGTAGCCGTCGCAATGAGTGAGGTGAGCGGCAACCCTTTTGTCTCCCTGCTTGACGGCGCGACCGGGTATACCATATACAAAAACGGCGTGGCGGCAGGCATCGACCATATCCGGCGCTATGACGTGGCGGAATACGATAAGGCGGCAAATCAGCTGCGTATAAACGACGTTAAGCTTACCGGCCGCTATGAGAACGCTTATCCCAGCGAGGCTTCCCCGGAGAAGATAAAGCTGCTGGGACACCTGTGGGAGGTTCTCCCCTGCGCCTATGACAGCCTTGCCAACTTCAAAATAGGCGACACCGTGACCCTGCTGTTCACCGCCGATATGCGCGTAGCGGGAGCGGTAAGCTCCCGTGAGGCTCAGAGCAACGCCGTTGGTATTGTTACCGAATGCGGTGGCGGTCAGGCCGGCGTTGAGCTGCTGACCTCCGGCATAATCCTCAGCGGCAGCGTGGCAAAGGGCAGCGCCGATATGACCGGCGAGCTGGTCACGGTAGCGGGCGGCGCAAACGCCGGCGAGATATATCTCCGCGCCCTCGGCAGCGGTATTAAGGCGGCGAATATCAATGTGGCTGAAATGACCTGCGGCAGCCTTGCCATCAGCCCCGCCGTCAAGGTGTTTGACAGAGTGGGCAGAGCCATGCCCGTGCGGGTAGAGCTTTCCGACCTGCCCGGTGAGATTTCCCGTTCCTCGGTGCTCTACGCACGACAGGACTACGCAGGCCGTGTGGATATGCTGGTTCTTGACGACGTGACCGGCAACGGCTACACCTACGGCGCAACCTCCGTCAGCTCCGATAAGGCACCCGATAAAAACGGCGATGATTATACCACCTACCTGCTTACCCTCAAAAATAAGGACGGCTCCGCAAGCTACGATGTATTCCCCGTAAATGTTCTCAAGAATATGTCCTACGGCGGCGTGGCTACCTCGCTGGACGGCTCCCGTGTAATTGCAGGCGTGAACCTCACCCGTATCACCAATGTAAGCCGTTACGATTTCAAGACCGTGGGCGACGAGACCACCCTTACCGTGAACGGCGTGGTTTATCCCGTTGCGGATAATGTGCAGTGCTATAACGCCGCGGCAGATGAGTGGTTCGACTCCCTCGATGACGCCCGCCGCTTCTCTGCCGTGCTCACCGTTTACTACGACCGCGACCCCGCCAAGGGCGGCAAGATACGAGTAGTTGTGGCGGAATAAGGCGCAGTTTAATTGATAATTGATAATTGACAATGGATGGGTGCTCTGCGGATTTTTCCCGCAGAGCACTTGTTTTATGTAAAAACAAATTCGTAGGGCAGGGGCGCGCCCCTGCCGCTGTGCACAGCAACAAAACCAACGCACCCGTGGGGCGGGATGCCCTCATCCCGCCGCAGATTACCGCCGGCAGTAAGGATCATATCCCATGCGTCATTCAGAGGGCGCAGCCCGAAGAATCCCCCGGATAGGCGCCGGGCGGTGGTCGCTGCTGCGAACCGTTTAACGGGGGGATTCCTCGCAGGCTCGGAATGACACAGTGATTGTAGAACGGGATGTCTTTAACCGCCATTGCCAAACCTGCGGCGCTGTGTTACAATGATCGTATAAAACAAAATTTGGGAGGTATACCACCAATGACTGATATCGAACTCATAAAGGACTTTACTTTGGATTATTTCCGTCTTGATGGCAAGGTTGCCATCGTTACCGGCGCAAACAAGGGTCTGGGCATGGGCTACGCCGTTGCTCTCGCCAAGGCGGGCGCTGATATTTATCTGCCCTACCGCAGCGGCGATATCGAAGAGGTCAAGGCTCTCATCGAGGCCGAGGGACGCAGAGTGGAATTCATTCAGGGCGACCTGACCGACATGGAGCATATCCACGCCATCGTAGATGGCTGCATGGCCGCCTACGGCAAGATAGATATCCTCGTCACCAACGCAGGCACCAACTGCTTCGAGGATTTCGAGAACTTCCCCGACGACGGCTATATGCGTGTTATCAACACCAATCTCAACT
>CAYYLZ010000017.1:223-37593 GCA_964472725.1 uncultured Oscillospiraceae bacterium | reverse complement strand
TTTACCACAAAAACGCGAAAAAGCCCAGCCAAGCTGGACTTTTTCGACGGACTGAGCCCTGCACCAAAGCGGTGCGGGGCTGTTTCTGCTTGTTGGCGACAAAAAAATAAAATGAAAAAAGTAAATATAGGCTAACCTTCTCCTTGAGGAGAAGGGGGACCGCGTAAGCGGTGGATGAGGTGTATGCAAAGCACTGAGCATATTGCCAATCTACCCCGCTGTGCCGATTTGACCACCTCATCAGTCATTTGCTTGCGCAAATGCCGGCTTCTCCTCGTAGGAGAAGCTTAACCTTAAACGTAGGGCGACAAATAATAGCATCAGCCCCGCACCATTCGGTGCGCGCTGTTTATATCTCACTCCAACCCCAACTGGAAGAACGCTACCGCGCTGGCGGCGGCTACGTTAAGGGAGTCCACACCGTGGGACATGGGTATTTTAACGGTGTAGTCGCAGCGGTTGATATTTTCCGCTGCCATGCCGTCGCCCTCGGTGCCCATGATAATGGCAAGGCGTTTTTCGGCGTTGAGCCGCTCATCGCGTATGGATACGGAATCGTCGCGGAGCGCCATGGCTGCCGTGGCGAAGCCCAGCTTTTTCAGCTTGCCTATGTAATCCTCGGGCAGGAACGCCCAGGGCACCTGAAACACCGTGCCCATGCTCACCCGTATTGCGCGGCGGTAGAGGGGGTCGGTGCAGGCGGGGGTCAGCAGCACAGCGTCCATGTTCAGCGCGGCGGCGGAGCGGAATATGGCGCCAAGATTGGTGGGATTCATCACATTTTCCAAAACCGCCACCCGTCGCGCGCCATTGCATACATCTTCTGCGGCGGGCAGAGGAGGACGGCGCATTGCGCAGAGCATACCCCGCACCAATTTGAAGCCGGTAATCTGGGTGAGCACATCAAACTCGGCTGTATAAACCGGCACATCGCCACAGCAGGCGATTATTTCGCCGGCTTGTCCTTCGATATGGCGGCGCTCAACAAGTATGGAAAGGGGCACGCAGCCCGCGTCCAGCGCCCGCTCTATGACCTTGGGACTTTCGGCTATGAAAATTCCCTGCTCCGGGTGCTCCCTATTCAAAAGCTGCGCTTCGGTAAGGCGGGCGTATACGTCCAGCTCCGGGGCGGAAAAATCGCTTATTTCAATGATATTGGTCATGCTTATCACCTTGGTTATTTAATGAAATCATTATAGTATCCATGTGTGTCCATGTCAAACTCTCGTTGACTTAGAGCAAGGCTTGGGATAAAATATACACAAAATAGTATGACAATGGAGGCTCACCATGAAAGTCGTATTGCAGAATCTTACAAAGAAGTTCCCCAACCGTAACAAGGGCGTACGCTCCGAGGTAATTGCGGTAAATGATTTTGACCTTGAAATACCCGACGGTCAGCTTATCGGTCTGCTGGGCCCCTCCGGCTGCGGCAAGAGTACCGCCCTCAACCTGCTCAGCGGTCTGCTCAAACCCAGCTCCGGCAAGATATTCTTCGGCGAGGACGATGTTACCGACCTGCCTGCCGAAAACCGCGGCGTCGGCCTTGTTTTCCAGAACTACGCCCTTTATCCTCATCTGACCGTGCGCCAGAACATCATGTTCCCCCTGGAAAACCTCAAGGGCGCAGCCAAGCTCACCAAGGCACAGATGCAGGAAAAAGCCCTTGAAGCGGCAAAGCTGGTGCAGATACATGAGCTGATGGATCGCAAGCCCAACGAGCTTTCCGGCGGTCAGCAGCAGCGTGTTGCCATTGCCCGCGCGCTGGTTAAGATGCCCCGCCTGCTCCTGCTGGACGAGCCTCTGTCCAATCTTGACGCGCGCCTGCGTCTGCAGACCCGCGAGGAGCTGCGCCGTATTCAGCGTGAGACCGGTATTACCACCATCTTCGTTACCCACGACCAGGAGGAGGCCATGAGCATCTCTGATATGATAGTGGTAATGAAAACCGGGGTTATCCAGCAGGTAGGCCGTCCTCAGGACGTTTACGACAGCCCCATCAACCTCTTTGTCGCCAAGTTCCTCGGTACTCCTCCCATCAACGTATTCCACGGCGAGGTGAAGGACGGTCGCCTTTATATAGGCGAGGACAACGTCTGCGCTGTGAAGGGTATAGCCAATAAGCCTGTATGGGTGGGTATCCGCCCCGAGGGCTTCGAGCTTGACGATAACGGTACCCTGAGCTGCTCGCTGACAGGCGTGGAGGTAATGGGTCGCGATATCACCGTCATTTCCAATAACGCAATGTCCGACAGCGGCGCCATACGCTCCATCATCAGCGCCGAGAACCGTGTGGACACCTCCGCTCCCGTGGTTCGTTTCAACGTGAAGCCCTATAAGCTCTTCCTCTTCGATAAGGAGACCGAGGCTCGCCTTGACTGCGAGATAGGCTGAGGAGGGAAGAAGTATGGATAAAAACAACTGGAAAGCGTGGCTTTACCTGCTGCCCGCGGTGCTCTTCCTCGGAGTATTCATGGTATATCCGCTGGTGGACGTATTCGTCTACTCCTTTGAGGAGGGCTATAACTCCGCCTCCCAAACCTTCTTCGGCGTTGGCGGCTATAACTACTCCTATATTCTCCACGACCCCTACTTCCTGCAGGCCGTGAAGAATACCTTTATCCTCGTTATCATCACCGTGCCTATTTCCACGGGTCTTGCGCTGCTTATCTCCGTGGCGCTTAACTCCATCAAGCCCCTGCGCAACCTGTATCAGACCGTGTACTTCCTGCCTTACGTAACAAATACGCTGGCGGTAGGTCTTGTGTTCATGATACTTTTCAAAAAGACCGCCTATTCCGACGGACTTGTGAACCTGCTTATCAACTGGTTCGGCGGAGAGTCGGTGGACTTCATCGACGGCCCCTATTGGGCTAAGATGTTCGTGCTCTGCTTCTATACGGTGTGGGTGGTAATGCCCTTCAAGATACTTATCCTCACCGGTGCGCTGGCCTCGGTAAATCAGGACTACTACAATGCCGCCAAGGTGGACGGCACCTCCCGTGGCCGGATTTTCACCCGCATAACCCTGCCCATGATATCGCCCACCATCTTCTATCTTGTCATCACCGGATTTATCGGCGCCTTCAAGGCCTACAGCGACGCGGTGGCGCTTTTCGGTACAGACTTGAACGCGGCGGGCATGAATACCATCGTCGGCTACGTTTACGATATGCTCTACGGCAACAGCGGCGGCTATCCGTCCTACGCTTCCGCAGCGGCAATAGTGCTCTTCGCAATCGTGCTCACCATCACCTGCATAAACCTGCTTATCAGCAAGAAGCATGTGCATTATTAAGGGAAGGAGGAACAGTATGCATCAGACTGATTTCGAGCGCATCGAGCGCTCCGCCCGCATTCGCAAAAGGGTGCTGAGCGTGGTTATATATACCCTGCTTACCGTATGGGGTCTTATCGTGCTCTTCCCCTTCTACTGGATGATACTCACCTCCGTCAAGAGCTACGGCTCCTATAACTCGGAGTATATCCCCGCTTTCATCACCCTCTCGCCAACACTGGAAAACTACGCCCACGCCTTCACGGCTGTGCCCCTGGCGAGATACTTCACCAATACCCTTATCTTCACCGTTATCACCACCGCTATAATGCTGGTGGTCACGGTGCTGGCGGCCTTTGCCTTTGCCCGCCTGAACTTCAAGGGCAAGAACCTTGTTTTTACCCTGTTCCTCGCCCTTATGATGATCCCCAACGAGCTTGTGGTCATCACCAACTACGTCACCATAACCGACCTTGACCTGCGCAATACCTTTGCAGGTCTTATCCTGCCCTCGGTGACTTCCGTGTTCTATATCTACCTGCTCAAGGAGAATTTCTCTCAGATACCCGATAATCTCTATTACGCCGCCAAGGTGGACGGCACCTCCGACCTGAAGTATCTGCTTAAGGTAATGGTGCCTATCTGTAAGCCCACCATCATCACCGTAGCCATACTGAAGATAATCGAGTGCTGGAACTCCTACGTATGGCCCCGCCTTGTCACTGATGACGAGCTGTATTTCCTCGTTTCCAACGGAATTCAGTCCATTCGCGAAAACGGCTTCGGACGCGAGAACATACCCGCCATGATGGCTGCGGTAGTGGTAATTTCCGTTCCGCTGATAATCCTCTTCCTTATCTTCCGCAAGAAGATAATGGCGGGCGTCGCAAGGGGAGGTATGAAGGGATGAGAAATATTCGCCGCACTCTTGCGCTTATGCTTGCCCTGCTGACCTTATGCCTGCCGCTGAGCGGCTGCCACGGCTCCCGGGAAACGGAGGCTTTTATCATACCCGAGGAGTTTGATATGTCCCGGCAGTATGAGATAAGCTTTTGGGCAAAGAACGATACCAATATCACTCAGGTGGATATATACAACAAGACCATTGAGGATTTCCAAAAGCTTTATCCCAATATCACGGTCAATCTGCGCCTGTATACCGATTACGGCAAGATCTATAACGACGTTATCACAAATATCTCCACCAACACCACACCCAACGTCTGCATAACCTATCCCGACCATATCGCCACCTATCTCACCGGCGAGAATACCGTTGTGCCTCTTGACTCTCTTATGAAGGACAAGGAATACGGCCTTGGCGGCAGCGAGATACTGTTCGACTCCTCCGAGCAGGACGAGATAGTGCCCCAGTTCCTTAAGGAATGCTCCTTCGACGGACACTATTATGCCCTGCCCTATATGCGCTCCACCGAGGCTTGCTATATCAACAAGACCTACGTGGAAAAGCTGGGTTACACCATACCCGAGAAGCTCACCTGGGACTTTATATGGGAGGTAGCTGAGGCTGCCACTGCCAAGGACGCCGAGGGCAACTATCTCGTAAACGGTCAGAAGGTAATGATACCCTTCATCTATAAGTCCACGGACAATATGATGATACAGCTGCTCAAGCAGCAGGAGGCTGGGTATTCCACCAAGGCAGGAGAGATACTCATTTTCAACGATACCACAAGAGCGCTGCTGGAGGAGATAGCCGTCCATGCCGGAACCGGTGCTTTCTCCACCTTCAAAATATCCAGCTATCCCGCAAACTTCCTGAACGCAGGACAGTGCATCTTCGCCATCGACTCCACTGCCGGCGCTACATGGATGGGCTGCGAGGCTCCCAATATTGATATCAGCGAGGATAAGCTGGTGCAGTTTGAAACCGTCATCATGCCCATTCCCCAGTTCGATACCGAAAATCCACAGATGATCTCTCAGGGTCCCTCCGTCTGTGTGTTCAATAAGGAAGACCCCCAGGAGGTAATGGCCTCATGGATATTCACCCAATATCTGCTGACCAATGATGTGCAGATAGCTTATTCCCAGACTGAGGGCTATGTTCCCGTCACCACCAAGGCTCAGGAAAGCGAGGAGTACGTGGATTATATCTCCCGCATTGGTGAGGATAACGAGCTTTATTACGACATCAAGATAAAAGCCTCTCAGCTCCTTGTGGACAATACGGAGAACACCTTCGTAACGCCTGTTTTCAACGGCTCCGCCTCCCTCCGTGACGCGGCGGGACACATGATAGAAAGCGTCACCAAATCCATGCGCCGCAAGGAAACGGTGGACGACGCCTATTTTGAAAAGCTTTATGCCGATACGGAGTCCCTGTACCGCCTTGACCAGCTCAGCGGCGGCAACGGAATGGGCAAGGAGGAGCTTGGCCCCCTGCCCGGTACTGCCGTGGCGCTGCTTACCGCGCTGGCCGTGGCGTGGGTGCTGATAATTATTTACTTTGTGGCAGGGCTGATTAAAGCTAAGAAAAGTAAATTGTAATTGACCGTTAATTGTATTTCCTGCACAAAGTGATATAATAGGCGACAAACTTGAATATTTTGGAAATATTCAAGGGAAAGAAAAAAGGAGATACTGATATGAAAAAGTATATCGCGCTTCTGCTGGTCCTTGTCATGGCGATGAGCTTCGCAGCCTGTGGCTCTGACGATAAGACCACGGAACCTACCCCCACTCCCACCGCAAATCAGCAGACCACCGCCGAAACTCCCGCTGAACCTGAAACTTCTGAAGAACCCGAGACTCCTGCCGAGCCTACCGTAATGAGCTATGCCGAGTACATCGCTGCTCCCATGGACAGCCAGGTAGTTATCGAAGCATACGTTCAGGGTCACCAGTCCTGGTGGGACAACAAGATCACCGTTTACGCTCAGGACGAGGACGGTGCATACTTCCTGTATGAGATGGCTTGCTCCGAAGAAGACGCAGCCAAGCTCACCACCGGTACCGCTATCCGTGTAACCGGCTACAAGGGCGAGTGGGCAGGCGAAGTTGAGATCATGGACGCTACCTTCGAGTTCATCGATGGCAACTACGTTGCAGCTCCCGTTGACGCTACCGCATGGCTTGGCACTGATGAGCTCGTTGCTCACCAGAACGAAGTCGTTTCCTTCACCGGCATGACCGTTGAAGCAATCGAGTACAAGAACGGCGAGCCCGGTGATGACATCTATGTCACCCTCGGCTACGGCGGCGCGTCCTACAGCTTCTGCGTAGAAGTTTACCTGACCGGTCCCGATACCGAAGTTTACACCACCGTTGGCACTCTCGCCGCAGGCGATGTTGTTGATGTTACCGGCTTCCTGTACTGGTACGAAGGCCCCAACCCCCATATCACCGCTATCACCAAGACCGGCGCTGCAGTTGTAGCTCCCGAAGAAACTCCTGCCGAGCCTGAGACTCCTGCTGAGCCTGAGACTCCTGCTGAGCCCGAGACTCCTGCCGAGCCCGAGACTCCTGCCGAGCCTGAGACTCCTGCTGAGCCTGAGACTCCTGCTGAGCCCGAGACTCCTGCCGAGCCCGAGACTCCTGCCGAGCCCGAGACTCCCGCTGAGGCTGAAACTCCTGTTGAGTCCGAAGAGCCTTCCGCAGCCGGTTTCACATTTGAAAACAAGACTCCTTACGGTGACATCATCGTTATTAAGGGTGAGGGTACCTTCGTTCACGATTATGCCATTACTCTGTCTGAAGAAGGCTTCGAAAGTCAGGAGACCGGTACTCTTGTTATCCTCAAGGCAGGTAGTTCCATTACAATTGATGTTCCCGAGTATTATGATGATGCAGCATGGGTCTCCGATTACTGCGGCAAGAGCGGGGATAAGGTTTACTATTCTCAGTTCCTGGCCATGGATATGATGATTGGTCTGTATGACGGTCCTGTTGACAGTCAGTTCAATGATTATACTGTCCTTTACCGTTTGAAGGGCTCTGACGACACTTACTACTATTTCGTTCTCGAGGGCGGCTATTATTAAGGCTTGCTGTCCAAACATATGTTGTTATCAAAATCTCCCCGACCTCACCGGCCGGGGAGATTTTTTCGCAGAGGTTATAAAAAATGATGAGAACTCAGGTGGGAAATAAGAAATAATCATATTGCGCCATAAGTAATTGATTTTTTAAAAATAAGTTGTATAATGTGAAATAAGCTTAAGTATCGGAGGATACCTAATAAGTATAATAAAGAAAAGGAGACACGAGTATGAAAAAGTATATCGCACTTCTTCTGGTTCTCGTCATGGCATTCAGCTTTGCAGCTTGCGCTCCTGCCGAGACCCCTGACACCCCCGGCAACACTCCCGTTGCAACCCCCACCCCCGAGCAGACTCCTGAGGAGACTCCCGACGCTCCTCCCGCTGAGGTTCCCGAAGAGACTCCCGAGGCAGTAACCGTAATGAGCTATGCCGAATACATTGCTGCTCCCATGGACAGCCAGGTAGTTATCGAAGCATACGTTCAGGGTCACCAGTCCTGGTGGGACAACAAGATCACCGTTTACGCTCAGGACGAGGACGGTGCATACTTCCTGTATGAGATGGCTTGCTCCGAAGAAGACGCAGCCAAGCTCACCACCGGTACCGCTATCCGTGTAACCGGCTACAAGGGCGAGTGGGCAGGCGAAGTTGAGATCATGGACGCTACCTTCGAGTTCATCGATGGCAACTACGTTGCAGCTCCCGTTGACGCTACCGCATGGCTTGGCACTGATGAGCTCGTTGCTCACCAGAACGAAGTCGTTTCCTTCACCGGCATGACCGTTGAAGCAATCGAGTACAAGAACGGCGAGCCCGGTGATGACATCTATGTCACCCTCGGCTACGGCGGCGCGTCCTACAGCTTCTGCGTAGAAGTTTACCTGACCGGTCCCGATACCGAAGTTTACACCACCGTTGGCACTCTCGCCGCAGGCGATGTTGTTGATGTTACCGGCTTCCTGTACTGGTACGAAGGCCCCAACCCCCATATCACCGCTATCACCAAGACCGGCGCTGCAGTTGTTGCTCCCGAAGAAACTCCTGCCGAGCCCGAGACTCCCGTAGAGACTCCCGCTGAGCCCGAGACTCCCGTAGAGACTCCCGCCGAGGAGCCTGTTGAAGAGCCCGTTGAGACTCCTGTTGAGGAGCCCGTTGAAGAACCCGTTGAAGAGCCCGCAGCTCCCACCAACGTTGCTTACATTTCCGTCAGCGTTGATGGTAAGCTCCTTGCTGTTGCTCAGCCCGTTGAGGTTGGCGCAGGCGCAACTGCTGAAACCGTTCTCAAGGCTGCCCACGCTCTGTATTGCGCAGAGGGCGAGGCTGGCTTCTCCGCAGGCACCGACAATATGTACAACATGTACATGATCTCCAAGATCTGGGGCGTTGCTCAGACTCCTTGTGTTATCGTAAATGGCCAGCCCATCGGCGTTGACACTTCTCTGCCCATGACCGCAGATGCATATCCCATCGTTGCTGGCGACAACATCATCGTTTCCGTTTCCAGCGATCCCTACAGCATTCCTGCGCTCTATGTTTCCATGGCAACCGACGGTACCACCGTTAAGGCTACCCTTTGGACTCTGGACTTCATGACCTTTCAGTATAAGCCCTCCGCTCTTGCTGATGCCGCTGTTGTAGACGGCAACGGTAATGCTCTGGGCACCACCGACGCCAACGGCTGCATCACCGTTTCCGGTGTTGACGTTGTTGCCATTGCCGGTTGTGCTGCAATTCCCGTAAACGTACCCACCAACTCCGGTCTGTAAGTTAAGGGATAACAAGCGGCAATAAGCCAAAACCAAATACATTCATCTCCCCGACCCCTGTGGTCGGGGAGCTTTTTCGTTGTTGTGGGTGCGGCGGCTGACATACGCCTCAGCCCTACGTTCACGAATGAACTCAAATCAGCATCGTAGGGCAGGGGTGTGCCGCAGCCGCAGCACTAAAATACATGTCATGCTGAGGCTTTGCTGAAGCATCTCCGCATTGATTATAGATTGGCAGTTATCCTGCTGCGGAGGTCCTTCACCCCGTTCAGAACGACATGTTTGCGGTGCTCCCGTATAGCCTTGGTCAAAAAACAACATTTTGTTGTCGAAAGGTGATTTCGTATGCAAAAAAGCCCAAAGAATTGTAAATCCTATTTGACGCAGGGGAGTAAATGATATATAGTAAAATAGGAAAGTGTCCATTGCGTAAAATGAATTTGTGATAAGGAGACGGCCTGTGAAAAAGCTTGTTATTGAATCCGCCATCGTAAAAGAAAACATAAGCGCCATCAAGCGCAAGGCCGACTCGGCTGTGATAATAGCTGACCTGAGCTGCGACGCTCAGGGCCTCGGCCTTTTGAAAGCGGCAGCACTGCTGCGTGCCGAGGGCATAAGCAACTTCGCCGTGTATGAGGCGGAGGACGCCCGGAAGCTCAGGGAGGGCGGCTTCGTGGACGAGCATATTCTCATGCTTCGCTCCACAGTGGACGTTGACGAAATAGGCCTCCTTGCGGATAACAACGTGGCCTGCACCATCGGTTCCTACGATGCTGGTATCGCCGTAAACAGCGTGGCCGTTTCACGCAGCACCGTTATAGAGGTGCAGATAAAGGTGGATTGCGGTATGGGTCAGTATGGCTTCCTGCCCGCCGAAACGGATAAGATAACGAATGTATTCCGGCAACTGCCCGGTCTTGCGGTAAGCGGCGTGTATACCCGATTTTCCGGCCCGGAGGCAGGTAAGGCTGCCGCCGCCCGTCAGCTTGAAAGCTTTGAAAAGGTGCTGCTCAAACTCCATGAAAACGGCATCGAAACCGGCATGGCTCACGCGCTGGACTCCTACGGGCTGTTCAAATGCGAGCTTGATAAGCTGGACGCGGTCTGCGTGGGCAGCGCTATTGCGGGGCGTACCCCCGGCGTTAGCTCCGACGAGCTGAAGCCCGCGGGTTATATAGAAGCCTCAATCGAGGAGATCGACTGGCTGCCCGCCGGCTCCGTGGTTGGTGCAGGCAAGGGCGTGCGCCTGAGAAAGTCTACCAAGGTCGCCGTGGTGGCCGTAGGCTGGTATAACGGTATTGGTCTTGGTCAGGCCAACGGACGCCGCAGCCTGAAGCGATTTATAAAGGGCGAAGCCAAGTCCGCCGTGAAGCTTGAGGGTAAGAAGCTGAAGCTTATAGGCGATATAGGCGCCAACTGCCTGCTGCTGGACGTAACGGATACCGCCTGCTGCGTAGGCGACTGCGTGACCATCGAGTGCCAACCCAAACTTGTAAAAGGAATGCCTGTGGAGTATAGATAATGAATAAAATCAAATGCCTGTCCCCCCATGTGGCGGATATGATAGCCGCCGGCGAGGTGGTCGAAAGACCCGGCTCGGTGGTAAAGGAGCTTGTGGAAAACGCCCTTGACGCGGGCGCCACCTCCGTAACAGTTGAAATACAGCGCGGCGGCATGAGCTATATCCGAGTTACAGATAACGGCAGCGGTATGTCCAGCGAGGACGCCCAGACTGCTTTCCTTCGCCATGCAACCAGCAAGCTGCGGGACGAATACGGCTTGGAGTCCATTTCCACTCTCGGCTTCCGCGGCGAGGCTCTCGCGGCCATTTCCGCCGTTTCCATGGTGGAGCTGATGACCCGCGAAAAGGGCGCGGAGGAGGGAACCTCCGTTACGCTGGAAGCGGGCGTGGTGCAGGACGTGTCGCCGGTGGGCTGCCCCGAGGGCACCACAATGATAGTGCGCAGCCTGTTCTATAATACCCCTGCCCGCCTTAAATTCATGAAAAAGGACTCAGCCGAGGCGGCTAACGTCAGCAACGTGGTCATTCGCTGCGCCATGTCCCACCCGGAGGTGGCTATCCGCTTCATAAAGGACGGCTCGGAGGAATTTTCCACTCCCGGCGACGGAAACAGCGAAAGCTGCATCTACTCTCTGCTGGGCCGCGATTACGCCCGCAATATGCTGCCAGTTGACGGCAGCGGCGAGGGCGGCAAGGTGCGCGGCTTCGTCTGCCCGCCCGCCAACGCAAAGGGCAACCGCAGCGGTCAGTTCTTCTTCGTAAACGGACGCTACATAAAGTCCGCGCTGCTGCAGGCGGCGCTGGAACAGGCCTATAAAAACGCGTTGTTTACCGGGCGTTTTCCCGCCTGCGTGCTCTACATAGACGTTAAGCTCAACGAGGTGGACGTAAACGTCCACCCTGCAAAAACTGAGGTCAAGTTCCTCAATGAGCGCAAGGTTTTCGACACCGTTTATCTTGCCGTCAAGGCTGCCCTTGAGGGCGAAAACGAAGCTCCGGAAATCAAGCTCAAAGAGGAAAAGCCCCAGCCCGTACCTCAGCCGGAGGCGAAGCTCCCCGAGAGAAAGCCGATAATCCACACGGTGGGCGAGCGCGAAAACAACAACGACGAGGTGGTGTTCAAGCAGCCCACCGTCCGCTATAACGCGCCCCAGCCTCAGCGGCAGATGATAACCCACAGAGTGCCCCTACCCGAGATAAAGTCACCTCCCCACGAAACGGGTATCCCTACCAAGCGTCAGGCAATAGCCGCCGCCCATAAGGAGGGCTGGCTGCCGCCCGAACCGCCCAAGCCCAAGGTCCCCGAACCCAAGTCCCCCGCGCCTGCCACGATAGTGGTGGAACATGTGAAATTTGAGCAGGTGGAAATGGAGCAACCCAAGGAACAGGCGGCAGTGCCCGCTTACCGCATAGTGGGCGAGAGCTTCAACGAATTTATAATCGTTGAATGCGGTAGCGAGCTTATTTTCATTGATAAGCACGCCGCCCATGAGCGTATGCTTTTCGACCGGCTCAAAAACGAAAAATATGAGAATATGTCCCAGATACTACTGGCTCCCGTCATAGCCGATATGGAGCGGGAATCCAAGGCGCTCCTGCTGGATAATAAGCCCCTGCTGGACGAGATGGGCTTTGAGATCGAGGATTTTGGCGGCGCTTCTCTTGCGGTTCGCCGCCTGCCTGCGGACGTTGATATGGAGGATGCCGCGGCGCTGCTGGAAGAGCTTTGCCACGATATAAAATACGGCGCCCGACCCGGCAGCCTGGGCGTTAAGGACGAGCTGCTGGCTACCGTCGCCTGCAAGGCCGCCATCAAGGCGGGCAAATCCTCCGACCCCAAGGAATGGAAGCCCGTGGTGGACGCGGTGGTGTCCGGTCAGGTGCGCTATTGCCCCCATGGCAGACCCGTCACAATGCGCCTCGGCAAGAGCCAATTGGAGAAAAATTTTAAAAGAACCTGAAAAAATCAAAAAAAGAGCACCGACAACATCTTGGCAGAACGCCCGAATGTTGTCGGTGCTTTTGCACTATCTGTTGTTTTCGGGGAAAAGGCCCTGTCGAATAATGTCGAAGCGTGTCGAACACTTTTCCTTGTAATCAATGAAATAACTGTGCTAACCTCATGCCACAGGAGTGAGGTAAATGAAAATAAGCTACAAAATTATCGAAACAAAGGAAATAAACGAGGAAAACCAAAGCTACACGGGCTACGGTCTGCGCTGTATTTGCGGAGCGGAAAGCGCCGAGGTGAAAAATATATCCACCAGCAGGAGCAGCGCCGAGCGGCTGGCGGCCATGCTGGAGCGGGAAGGCGTTGAGCCGGTGCACCTGTTCGATGTGCTCTACGACCTGCTGGTGGATAACGCCATCAGCTGAGTAAATTTACAGCGGCGGTGAAAAGCATGCAAAGCAGTACGCCGATAGCTGTGGGAATAAGGGCGGTCAGCGCCGTCCATTTGCGGCTCATAGTTTCCCGGTAGGCCGTGATGAGCGCCGTGGAGCAGGGCCAGTGAAGCAGGGAGAAGATGACCATGCTCACCGCCGTTGACCATGTCCAGCCGTTGGCGATAAGCAACTGACGGAGCTGCTCGGTGCTGCCATGTTCCGTAAGGCTCCCCTGGGCGGTGTAGGCCATGATGATTATGGGGATCACGATCTCATTGGCGGGGAAGCCGAGAATGAAGGCCGTCAGTATCACGCCGTCGAGCCCCATCAGGCGGGCAAATGGGTCAAGAAAGCCCGCGCAATGGCTGAGAAGGCTGGTGCCGCCGATGCTGACATTAGCCATCAGCCATATCACAAGACCCGCCGGGGCTGCCACGGCTACTGCCCGACCCAGCACGAAAAGTGTGCGGTCGAATACGGAGCGGACGATGACTTTTCCGACCTGCGGCTTGCGGTAGGGCGGCAGCTCCAGCGTGAATGAGGAGGGCGTGCCCTTAAGCAGGGTAGCGGAAAGCAGCTTCGTAACGGCGAAGGTCATGCCAACGCTGAATATTATCACCGCCGTCAGCAGCAACGCCGACAGCAGGGAGGACGCACCTGCGCCTGCGAAGAATATGGTAAGCACGACAACGAGGGTGGGGAAGCGCCCGTTGCAGGGTACGAAGTTGTTGGTGAGTATAGCCAGCAGCCGTTCCCGCGGCGAATCTATAATGCGGCTGCCTACTATGCCCGCCGCGTTGCAGCCGAAGCCCATTGCCATGCACAGCGCCTGCTTGCCGCAGGCCATGCACTTTTTGAAAGGATTATCGAGATTGTAGGCTATGCGGGGCAGATAGCCCACGTCCTCCAATAGGGTGAACAGCGGGAAGAAGATTGCCATAGGCGGCAGCATTACAGCCACCACCCATGTAAGCACACGGTACACGCCTAAAACCAAGGCCCCGTGAAGCCAGTCCGGCGCACCCCATCGGGTGAACAGAGCGGTGAGCAGCGCCTGACCCTTGGCAAAGATAGCCGAGAGCCATTGAGAGGGATAATTCGCACCCTCGATGGTCAGCCAGAATATAAGCGCCAGCAGCAGGAGCATAAGGGGATAGCCTGCGGCGCGTCCGGTGAGAATTCTGTCCACCTGTCGGTCAAGGCGGCTGTATTCTCCGGCGGAATATGTAACCGCGCCCCGACACACCTCCGCCGCCGTATTTACCGCCGCTGCTGCCATAAGGTCTTTCAACTGTCCACGGTCAAGCCCGACCTCGACAAGGGCGGCTTCCGCCGCGGCTAAAATCGGCTGCACGTCCCGACGGGCAAGGAACTCTTTGGTGAGGGTTTCGTCGTTTTCCAGTAGCTTCAAGCTCAGCCAGCGGGACGGTAAATCGGTGTCCATGCCGCTCACCGTCGGCTGAATTATGGAAACTGCCCTTTCGATTTCTTCGGGATAATTAAGCTGCAAAGTCTTTTGGGAAAATTCCAACCCGGCGATGGCGTCCGTAAGAGCGGAAAGGCTTTTTTTTCTGCGTCCGGATACTCCCACCACGGGCACGCCAAGCCTGTCGCCGAGAAGCGCAAGGTCGATAGTGATGCCTTTTCGCTGGGCTTCGTCCATAAGATTTACGCATACAATGACTCGGGAACTTATTTCCATAGTCTGCAAAGCGAGATTGAGGCTCCGTTCAAGGCAGGTGGCGTCGCAGACCACCACTACCGCGTTGGGCTGGTCAAAGCATATAAAATTGCGGGCAACCTCCTCTTCGGCGGAGTGAGCCATCAGCGAGTAAGTACCCGGCAGGTCAACGAGAGTGTATTCCCGCCAGCGTCCCGCGGCAACACTTACCGTCTTGCCCGGCCAGTTGCCGGTGTGCTGCTTCATGCCGGTAAGATTGTTGAAAATGGTGCTCTTGCCCACATTGGGGTTGCCCGCAAGGGCGATCACCCGCCCACTGCCGAGGGGTAAGCGGGCGCTGCCGGTCAGGCTTGCCCCGGTGGAACTTTTTGTAAGACCCATGGCGGCCAACCTTCAGCATGGCCGGACGAGGATATCCCGGCAATCCTCGGAGCGAATTGCTATCACCGCCCCGCGGATGAGAAATGCGGAGGGGTCGCCGCCGGGACTTCTGCCAAGACATTCCACCGTGGTGCCGTTTACCAGCCCGATATCGAGAAGCCTGCGGCGCATGGAGCCAACCGCCTGCAGACCAAGAACCGTCGCCCGCTGTCCGGGCTGTATATCATTCAAGTTCATATCAAAACTTCCTTTACATTGGTCTCGGGAAAATCCACTTTTCCCTGATATCCTATTCCTTGCGTTGAGGCAGGGTTACTCAACACGTTTTGAGCCGCTGCGGAATAGAATGGGAGGAAAAAACTAAGAACAGGAGGTATGATATGGATAAGGTAATTAAATTTGCCCTTGCCGGCGGCGATATGCGGCAGGCGCAGCTGGCGGCAATGCTTGCCCGTGACGGCCACAGGGTGTATGTAAGCTATATGGAAAAGGCGGCGGAAATAGAGGGCGTGGAGTCGGTCAGCGTAGAAAAGGCCTTTGCCGACGCCGACTGCGTGCTGCTGCCCCTGCCCGCGCTGGACTCGGCGGGCATGCTCAATACGCCCCTTTCCGCTAGCAAGATATCCGCCGAAGAGCTTTTGCGGTTCGTGCCGGTACATACGCCGGTCTACGGCGGCAGGCTGGGAAAATCATTTATGGAAACCGCGGAGGAATTGGGGCTGCAGGCGGAGGACTATTTCCTGCGGGAAGAGCTGAAAATCGCTAACGCTGCCGCAACGGCGGAGGGCGCGGTGCAGATAGCCATGGAGGAAACGCCTATAACTCTTTGCTCGGCAAGAGTGTTGGTAATAGGCTACGGGCGCATCGGCAGACTTCTTGCCGCCAAGCTGAAGGCCATGGGCGCATGGGTCACCGCCTCGGCGCGGAAACCCGCCGACCTTGCATGGATAAAAGCCAACGGCTGCACTGCCGTGGAAACCTCGGCGCTGGAACCGCTGCTGGCCAAGCAGGACGTAATTTTCAACACCGTTCCTGCCACCGTGATGGATCGCAGGCGGCTGTCACTTGTGAAAAAGGGCGGCGTGTGTATCGACCTCGCCTCCAAACCCGGCGGCATAGACTTTGAAGCCGCTGCCCAGTTGGGCGTAAAGGTGATATGGGCGCTGAGCCTGCCCGGTGAGGTTGCGCCGGTAAGCTCCGGAGCCGCCATCAGGGACACGGTGTATAATCTGCTGACGGAAAGGGGCGTGCTGTGATGCTGAGGCTCGGTTTTGCCCTCACCGGCTCATTCTGCACCTTTGATAAAATCTTTCCCCTTATGGAAAAACTGTCGGCGGAATACGAGGTCACGCCAATCTTTTCACCCGCCAGCGCCAAGGTGGACAGCCGCTTCGGCTGCGCCGGGGATTTCCTGCGGCAGGCGGAGCTTATTTGCCGCCGCCCGGTGCTGCGGGAACTTAACGAGGTGGAGCCAATCGGCCCCAAAAAGCTGCTGGACATACTGCTTATTGCACCCTGCACGGGCAATACGCTGGCGAAAATCGCTAACGGAATAACCGACACCGCCGTGACCATGGCCTATAAATCCCACATGAGAAACGGCAGACCGGTGGTGCTGGCAGTGTCCACCAACGACGGTCTGGGCACGGCGGCGGGGAATATTGCGGTGCTGCTGAATAAGAAGAACGTCTACTTCGTGCCCTTCGGGCAGGACGACCCAGAGAACAAACCCACCTCGCTGATAGCCGATTTCACGAAGGTGCCGGAGACCCTTGCCGCTGCCCTGCTGGAGCGGCAGATACAGCCAATATTGCTGTGACTTGCCAAGCTACCGCATATTTGATACAATGAAGAAAAAACTGCGGGAGGTTGCCCCATGGACGAACAAAAAGAGCATAAGCGCCGAGTGCGCTATAAGGGTACGCACCCGAGAAAATTCAGCGAGAAATATAAGGAGCTTCAGCCGGAAAAGTACGCCGGCGAGATAGAGCATATCGTAAACTCCGGCAAGACCCCCGCGGGAATGCATATTCCCATCATGGTCGATGAAATACTGGAGTTTCTGCAGATACAGCCCGGGCAGACAGGCTACGACGCCACTCTGGGCTACGGCGGCCACAGCCGCAAAATGCTGGAAAAGCTGGAGGGCAGCGGCCATCTTTATGCCACGGACGTTGACCCCATTGAGTCGGCCAAGACACGTCAGCGTCTTGAGGACGCCGGTTACGGAGCCGAGCGCATTACCATAAGGAATATAAATTTTGCCCGCCTTGACGAGGTCGCTCCCGGGGTGAAGTTTGACTTCGCCCTGGCCGACCTGGGTGTGTCTTCTATGCAGATAGACAACCCCGAGCGGGGCTTCTCCTTTAAGTACGATGGCCCTCTCGACCTGCGCCTTGATCCCAGCAGCGGCACGCCCGCATCTCAGCGCCTGTTTGAACTGACCATGAGCGAGCTTGAAAACCTGCTGGTGGAAAATTCCGATGAGCCTTACGCCAATGAAATTGCCCGCGCAATTTCCAAGCGCCTGCGCCGTGACGGCGAGATAGCTACAACAAAGCAACTGGCGGATACCGTGTCCGAAGCCCTTAGCTTCCTGCCCGCCGCCAAACGCAAGGAAGAGGTCAAAAAAGCCTGTCAGCGCACCTTTCAGGCTCTGCGCATAGACGTAAACAGTGAGTTCGAGGTGCTTTATCAGTTCCTTGAAAAGCTGCCCACGGTGATGAAAAGCGGCGGGCGCATCGCTATACTGACCTTCCATTCCGGGGAGGACAGACTGGTGAAGAAGGCTTTCAAGCAGTATTATAACGAGGGCGTTTTCGGCGAGATAGCCCGGGACGTTATCCGTCCCACCCCAGAGGAATGTTTCCGCAATCCCCGCGCCCGTTCCACCAAGCTGCGCTGGGCGATAATGGCATGAGGTGACAAGATGATACGAGAAGAAACCGTTAAAAAGCTGCTGAAATTCCGGGACGACCGGGATTGGCGGAAGTTCCATACGCCCAAGGATCTTGCCATATCCCTCAGCCTTGAGGCTGCCGAGCTGTTGGAGGTTTTTCAGTGGAGCGGTGCGGATATGGAGCGGGCGGATAAGCTGGAGAAAATTAAGGAAGAGCTTGCCGACGTACTCAGCTATTGCCTGCTGATGGCCGATGTCTGCGGCCTTGACCCCGACGAGATTTTGAATGCCAAAATTGCCCGCAACGAGGAAAAATATCCTGTAGAAAAAGCCAAGGGCAGAAGCGAAAAATATACCGAACTGTAAAAGAAAGCCTGCACCGATGTGGTGCAGGCTTTTTGCCGGATTGACAGAATAAGCGAAGCTTGATAAAATTTTATAAAAACCGAAAGGAGCGAGTATATATGGCAATCAGATATACCGGCAGCAGCGGCCTTTGGACCATGAGCGCCGTGGAGTTTTTGGGTGGCGACAAAAGCGAGGACGATGGCCGCTTGGTGATTTGCTGGAACATTGCTCCCCTCAGGGAGATGTATCCTGACCACAGAAGCGTAGTTCTTGTGGTGGAGCACGGTGCAGGCGAGAAAGATGTAATTGCCTGCATGACCGAGTTCGGCGCAGCCGGTCCTTTCGAGGACATAACGTCAATGGAACTTGCCGCGGTATATAGCGGAAGAAGTGAATGAAAAATAAGGTGGGAGCGCCAGCGCTCCCACCTTTTCCTATAGGTATTTCTTACAACTTCCTTGCGCAGACATCGTGGAGCACGCAAAGCTCGCAGGTGGGCTTGCGTGCGGAGCAGACGGCGCGTCCATGGAGCACCAGCCGGTGGCAGAAATCGGACTGTTTTTCCGGCGGGATAAGCTCCGCCAGCTGCATTTCCACCTTGTAGGGCTCCTTGCCTACGGCAAGACCCATGCGGTTTGCAAGGCGAATGCAGTGGGTGTCGGTAACTACGGCGGGCTTGTGGTAAACGTCGCCGAGGATTATGTTGGCCGTCTTGCGGCCTACACCGGGCAGCTTCAGAAGATCCTCCATATTGTCCGGCACAACGCCGCCGTAGTCCACTAAAAGCATCTGGGAGGCTGCGATTATGTCCCGCGCCTTGGTGTGGAAAAAGCCGCAGGAGCGGATTATTTCCTCCACGTCCTCTACCTTGGCCTCCGCCAACGCTTCAAGGCTGGGGTAGCGTGAATAGAGGGTGGGCGTTACCTTGTTTACACGCTCGTCGGTGCACTGAGCCGCAAGGCGGGTGGCGAAAAGCAGCTCGTAGTCCTTTTCGTATTCAAGGGAGCAGTAGGCTTCGGGGTACTCCTGCTCCAAAAGCTCAACTATTTTCAGCGCGGTTTCTTTCATGTATGTATCACCTCTGCCTTATAATTATACATGAAAATCACGGCCGAGTAAACAGGTGAAAATTACGTTTCCGTATTGTAATACGAAAAGAAAAAGAATATAATATAATTTACTGTAAGAAAGAGGTGAACGCTTATGTACAGACCGCTGGCAGACGAGATACGCCCCAAATCCCTTGACGATGTGGTAGGGCAGGAGCATATTCTCGGTAAAAGCGGTATGCTGCGCCGCATTATCGAAAGCGGACAAATACCCAATCTCATATTTTACGGCCCCTCCGGCGTGGGCAAGACCACTGTTGCGAGCATAATTGCCGAAAAGACCCAGCGCAACCTGCATAAGCTCAACGCCACCACAGCAGGTATAGGGGATATCAAGGCGGTTATCGACAGCCTTGATACGATGCTCGCCCCAAACGGGGTGCTGCTGTACCTGGACGAGATACAGTACTTCAATAAAAAGCAGCAACAGTCGCTGCTGGAGCACATAGAGAACGGCAAGATAAGCCTTATCGCCTCCACTACGGAGAACCCTTACTTTTACGTTTATAACGCCATTCTCAGCCGTTCCACCGTCTTTGAGTTCAAGGCCATCGAGCCGAAGCCGCTCATTCCCGCAATTGAGCGTGCCATGGGCATCATGGGCGAAAAAAACGGCCTTAACTGGGAAGCTGAACCGGGAGTAACGGACTTCATCGCCTTCGCCTGCGGCGGCGACGTGCGAAAGGCCATGAACTGCGTGGAGCTGCTGTTCTACGGCGCCCGGGAAAATGACGGCAAATTGCTGCTCAGCCTTGACGACGCAAAGGCCGTGGCCCAGCGCAGCGCTATTCGCTACGACAGGGACGGCGACGGTCATTACGACCTGCTCTCGGCCTTTCAGAAGTCCATACGCGGCTCCGACCCGGACGCCGCCGTGCATTACCTTGCCCGACTTCTTGAGGCTGGGGATATGATATCCCCCTGCCGTCGCCTGTTGGTTATTGCGGCGGAGGATATAGGCCTTGCTTACCCCCAGGCTATCAGCATCGTAAAGGCCTGCGTGGACTCTGCCCGTGAGCTGGGTCTGCCCGAGGCGCAGATACCTCTGGCCGAGGCCACCATACTCCTTGCCACAGCGCCCAAATCCAACTCCGCGGTGAGCGCTATCAAAATGGCAATGGCCGACGTGAAGGCCGGACGAACCGGCGATACACCCCGCCACCTGAAGAACGTCCATGCCGACGGCGCGGAGGTGGAAAAGGTGGAGAGTTATAAATACGCCCACGATTTCAAAAATCATTATGTGGAGCAGCAGTATTTGCCCGACGCGGTCAAGGACAGAAAGTATTACGAATTCGGCGATAACAAGACCGAGCAGGCCGCGAAAAAGTATTGGGACGAAATAAAGAAGAGGTGAATTACCTCAGGTCATAAGCTCCGCAGTTGAGGAGAATGCTCCGCGCCGCCTCAAGGTGCTCGTCGTCAACGGTTATCTTGGCGTGAGTGGTATTGCCACCGGGATAAAGGGGCATACCCAGCGTATCGGAGGTATATACTGCCTTGCCTATATCCCAATGAACGGGTGAGCTTGTAAACTCATTGGAGGCAAAGGGCGGACGATAGGGGAACAGCAGACTCACCGAGGCGTGAGCCGCCCGAAGATCAGATGCGGAAGGGTCATAGCCGTCCTGCAGGGCAAAGCGGAAAGCGATACCCTTTCTTCTCATGCGCGCCGCGGCGCGTTCCGCGGCATCGCGGTTTTCAAAGCTGGCGTAAATGTTCAGCGACATATCCGGGCATTCCTTTCATTTGTCGATAAGTGAAGTATGCCCCGGATGACTTAAATTATTACGGAGAAACTGCCATGAACATAAATGTGGGCGATATCCTTACTCTGAAAAAGAAGCACCCCTGCGGCAGCGAGCGCTGGAAGGTGACACGTATAGGCGCGGACTTCAAAATAGTCTGCCAGGGCTGCGGCCATGAGCTTATGCTGCCCCGCAGCAAGGTGGAGAAGAATATCAAAAAAATTGAGAGTATCGAGGAGCAATCCTAATGAAAAAATACTGGAGCAAAAGAATACAGGAACTTGAAGCCTACGTGCCCGGTGAGCAGCCCAAGGACAGGCGGTATATAAAGCTCAATACCAACGAAAATCCCTATCCGCCCTCACCCAAGGCCATCGAGGCCATGGCGGGTGCAATAGGCGAGGCCATGCGCCTCTATCCCGACCCGGAATGCTACGCGGTGGTGGAGACCATCGCCGACTGCTTCGGGCTGGAAAAGGAACAGGTTTTTGTGGGCAATGGTTCCGACGAAGTGCTGGCAATGTGCTTCCCCGCCTTCTTCGATACGGATAAAACCATACTTTTCCCGGATATTACCTACAGCTTTTATCCCGTATACGCCGACCTTTATCAGGTACCCTACGAAACCGTGGCGCTTAACGAGGATTTTTCCGTGCCCGTTGACGAGCTGCTCAAGCCCAACGGCGGCGTTATCATCGCCAATCCCAACGCACCCACGGGTATTGCACTGCCTCTTGATGCTATCGAGCGCATAGTGGCGGGCAATCCCGACTCCGTCGTTATCGTGGACGAGGCTTACGTGGACTTCGGCGGCGAGAGCGCTCTGCCGCTGATAAATAAGTACCCCAATGTGCTTATCGTGCGCACCACAAGTAAGTCCTATTCTCTTGCGGGTCTCCGCGTGGGCTGGGCCATGGGTAATGAGAGCCTTATTTCTGCGCTGAATACCGTCAAGAACTCCATCAATTCCTATACCCTTGACCGCGCTGCTATCGCGGGCGGTGCCGCCGCCATTGCCGACCGGGAGTATTTCAAAGCTTGCTGTGACAAGGTCATCGCCACCCGTCAGCGCAGTATCTCCGCCCTTACCGAGCTTGGCTTCAACTGCCTGCCCTCCGCCACCAACTTCATCTTCGCCGAACCTACCCAAATCGCCGCCGGCGAGCTTTTCACCAAGCTCCGCGAGCGGGGCATACTGGTTCGCTATTTCAAAAAGCCCCGCATCGACCGATTCCTGCGCATAAGCGTGGGTACCGACGAGGAGATGGACACCCTCATCGCCGCCATCAGGGAAATAACAGAATAACAATTAAAGACAAGATATGCCCCTTGCGAAAAGACCTTTTTCGCAAGGGGCTTTTTATATAATAACCGCAGACAAACCCTTAGGCGGCATCCGGACGGATAATTTCCCCCAAGTACCCTTAAAATGCTCGGCAATACACAAAGTATTCCCTGCGCTTTTAAGCGCACTTTGATGAAAAATTCTCTCGCCCAGCTGTTCGCCACGGATTTGTCGGCGGTTATTTTTAGTATTTTCTTATAACCTCGGAATAAACGGACAAGGAGGCGGTGCGTGACGGTAATATATCTTGATTCGCTGTTCCTTACGGAGCTGGCGGCGGATTTTATGCTGCTTCTTGCCGCGGACAGGTTCTGCGCCGCCGCCGTAAGCTGGAAACGGCTGCTTGCCGCCGCTTTGGTGGGGGCGCTGTATTCAGTGATGTACGTGCTGCTGGGCGATGCACTTGCGGGCGTACTGATGAAAATCGCCTTCGGGGCGATAATGCTGCTCATTGCCTTCGGCGGGCGGCGTGACCTTCTGCGCTGCGCAGCGGTATTTATCGTGTGCTCGGCGGCCTTCGCGGGCATAGTGCTGGCGGTGTCCCTTTGCTGCGGCGGCTTTGGCACAAAGCAGATGATATTCAGCTTTGCCGCGGCTTATGCGCTCATGGGCGGAATACTGCGCTTTTCCGCATCGCGGGGCGGTACGGTGAAAGTGACCCTGCGGCACAAAGGGAAAAGCGTCACGCTTACGGCCCTGCGGGATACGGGCAACAGCCTCCGCGACCCGATTTCGGGCGCGGCGGTCATAATCGCAGAAGAAGAAAATTTGCTGCCGCTGCTGGAGGATAATGTCCGCACCGCGCTTATGCAAAGCAGGGGGCAGCAGGCGGAAAAACGGCTGGAGCGGCTTTGGACTGTTGATTTGGGTTATGGCTTCAAGCTGCTGCCCTATAGTGCACTGGGGGTGGAAAACGGGCTGTTGCTGGCCTTTCGTGTGGACTTCGCTGATGTGGGAGGCAGGGAGTTAAAGGGCGCTTTGGTGGCGATGGCAGTGCAGGATATAGCCGCAGGCGGAGAGTATGCCGCCATAGTGAGTGCTCAAGTGTAGGAGGTAGAACGTGAATAATGAATATTAAACTGTTATCAAACCTGCGGTTGGCTTTAGGCAGACTGCTGGGCAGATTGGGACTGCGCTTCGCTCCGTCGGTGCATTACATAGGCGGCAGCGAAACTCTGCCGCCGCCGCTGCAAAAGGACGAAGAAGAAAAGTACATCACCCGGTTGTCTCAAGGTGAGGAGGGAGCGAAAAAGCCCCTTATAGAGCATAATCTGCGACTTGTGGTGTATATTGCCCGCCGCTTTGAAAACACGGGTATAAATCTTGAAGACCTTATATCCATCGGCACTATCGGGCTGATAAAAGCGGTAAATACATACAATCCGGTGAAGAATATTAAGCTGGCGACCTACGCATCCAGGTGCATAGAAAATGAGATACTCATGTACCTGCGTAAGATAAATAATCAGAAGCTGGAAATTTCCCTTGATGAGCCGCTGAATACCGATTGGGACGGCAACGAGCTGCTGCTCTCCGAGGTGCTGGGCACGGATGACGACATAGTCATGCGCCCCATGGAGGAGGAAACGGACAAAATGCTGCTGCGGGAGGCGCTGGACACCCTCGGCCAGCGGGAGCGGGATATAATCAATATGCGATTCGGCCTGCAGAACGGGCAGGAGCTGACCCAGAAGGAGGTCGCTGACCGTATGGGCATATCCCAGTCCTACATCTCCCGGTTGGAAAAAAGGATAATGCAGCGGCTGAAAAAAGAGATGATAAAGAACGGAATATAGCAAGAAAATGTATTTTTAAGGAATAAAATGTCTGAAAATTTCAAAAAAAGGTATTGACATACGGCAAATGAAGTGCTAGCATTAGCCCAACTTAATATTACAACAAACCGTTGAGACAGAAAAAAGGCAGAGATCAACTCTTCAAAGCGAGCGGATGGTGGTGTGAGATCCGTAAGGTTGCCTGCGTAATATGGACTGTTGAGGGTGGCGTTAATGCGCTGACGTAGGACTGGCGTTAGAAGTCGGGGATATGTTGGTATCCCGCAGAGGAGCCGTCACAGGCTCGAAACAAGGTGGCACCGCGGAATTGTATTTTTCGCCCTTGACTTGCAGCTATATGCAGGTCAAGGGCTTTTTTGTTGTAATTTTGAAAGGCAGGTGTTTATTCAATATCGGTGCCGTTATATCAAGCAGCGTAGGTAGCAGCCGCAATGCAAAAAGAAATTATCGAAAGGAGAAAAATAAAATGAAAGAAAATCAGATACCTTACAAAATTTATTTGGACGAAAAGGAAATGCCTACCGCTTGGTATAATCTGCGCGCGGATATGAAGAACAAGCCCGCGCCCCTGCTCGATCCGGGCACGCTCCAGCCCATGAAGGCGGAGGAGCTATCCGGCGTGTTCTGCGAAGAGCTTGTGAAGCAGGAGCTTGACGATACCATCGCCTATTTTGAGATACCCGAAGAGATAAGAAACTTTTATAAGATGTACCGCCCCTCGCCTTTGGTTCGGGCATACTGCCTTGAAGAGAAGCTGGGTACCCCTGCGAAGATATATTATAAATTTGAAGGCAACAACACCAGCGGCAGCCATAAGCTCAATTCCGCAATCGCTCAGGCCTATTATGCCAAAAAGCAGGGCCTTAAGGGCGTGACCACCGAGACCGGAGCCGGTCAGTGGGGCACAGCTCTTTCCATGGCCTGCTCCTACTTTGAACTTGACTGTAAGGTGTATATGGTAAAGGTCTCCTATGAGCAGAAGCCCTTCCGCCGGGAGGTCATGCGTACCTACGGCGCTTCCGTAACCCCATCTCCCTCCATGGAGACCGAGGTGGGCAAGAAGATTCTCGCCGAATTCCCGGGAACCACGGGCAGCCTTGGCTGCGCCATCTCCGAGGCGGTAGAGGCCGCCACCACCAGAGAGGGCTACCGTTACGTTCTCGGCAGCGTGCTCAATCAGGTGCTGCTGCACCAGTCGGTAATAGGCCTTGAAACCAAAACCGCCCTTGATAAATACGGCATCAAGCCCGATATCATCATCGGCTGCGCCGGCGGCGGCTCCAATCTTGGCGGCCTTATCGCTCCCTTCATGGGCGAGAAGCTCCGCGGCGAGGCCGATTACCGTATCATCGCCGTAGAGCCCGCTTCCTGCCCCAGCTTTACAAGAGGAAAATATGCCTACGACTTCTGCGATACCGGTATGGTCTGTCCCCTTGCGAAGATGTATACGCTGGGCAGCGGCTTCATTCCCTCAGCCAATCACGCCGGCGGCCTGCGCTATCACGGCATGAGCAGCACCCTTTCTCAGCTTTATGACGACGGCCTTATGGAGGCTGTGTCCGTGAAGCAGACGGAGGTTTTTGAAGCGGCGGAGCAGTTCGCGCGGGTGGAGGGCATCCTGCCCGCTCCCGAGAGCAGCCACGCCATAAAGGTTGCCATCGATGAGGCCCTGAAGTGCAAGGAGACCGGCGAGGAAAAGACCATCGTGTTCGGCCTTACCGGCACAGGCTACTTCGACATGGTAGCGTATGAAAAATTCCATGACGGCGATATGAGCGATTATATCCCCACCGATGAGGATATTCAGGCCAACCTCGCCAAGCTTCCCAAGGTAGAATAAATCAAAGCGCTCCCGGTTCACAGCGAACCGGGAGCGTTAAGCTTATATAAATATTTATTCTTTTCCGTTCCAGCAGTAGGTGCAGAGCTTGCAGGCGGGCAGGCCGGTGGATTCTATCATGTCGTCCAGCCGGTGATACTTAAGGGAGGTGAACTTGAGCTGGCTGCGGATATCCTCGACCATGCTGGCGTATTCGGGAGTATCGGGGTCGGAGTAGACCGCGAGCTTCTCCTTGGGGCAGTCGCCGCCCTCCAGCTTGTTTATCACCCTGCGGCTGATAAGGTCCATGTCGGAGGTAGAGCGGGAGAAGTTGAGATACTTGCAGCCGTGCATGATGGGCGGGCAGGATACGCGGATATGTACTTCCTTGGCGCCGCTGTGGTAAAGGAACTCCGTGGTCTCCCGAAGCTGAGTTCCGCGCACGATGGAATCGTCTATAAGCAGCAGGCGCTTATCGCGGATAAGGGGGTCTACGGGGATGAGCTTCATGCGGGCGATAAGGTCACGCTGTTTCTGCTTTTGGGGCATGAAGGAGCGGGGCCATGTGGGGGTGTACTTGATGAAGGGGCGGGCGAAGGGTATGCCGGAGCGGTTGGAGTAACCGATGGCATGGGGCGTGCCGGAATCAGGTACGCCGGCCACGCAGTCTACGTCAACGCCCTCGTCCCGGGCGGCGAGCATATCGCCGCACTTGTAGCGCATTACTTCAACGTTTGCGCCCTCGTAGGTGGAGGTGGGGTAGCCGAAATATGTCCAGAGGAAGGTGCATATCTTCATTTCCTCGCCGGGCTCTATCACCGTTTCAACGGATTCGGCGGTGATGAAATCCACCTCGCCGGGGCCGAGCTCCTTATAGCTGTCATAGCCGAGATTGAGGAAGGCGAAGGATTCAAAGGAGGCGCAGAAGGCGTCGTCCCTCCTGCCGATTATTACGGGGGTGCGGCCCAGCCGGTCACGGGCGGCGTAAATGCCCTCGGAGGTCATAACGAGCATGGTCATGGAGCCGTCGATAAGGCTCTGGGCATATTTTATGCCCTCGGGTATGCTGTCCTTGCTGTTTATCAGGGCCGCCATAAGCTCGGTGGAGTTGATACCGCCGCCGCTCATTTCAAGGAAATGGATGGTGCCCTCCTCAAAGGCGTGCTTCGCCAACTCCTCGATGTTGTTTATGCGCCCCACGGTGGTGATGGCGTATACGCCGAGGTGGGAGCGGATTATCAGCGGCTGGGAATCTCCGTCGGAGATGCAGCCTATGCCGATGTTGCCCTCCATGCCGTCAATATCATGCTCAAACTTGGTGCGGAAAGGGGAGTTCTCTATATTGTGGATAGCGCGATTGAAGCCTTTCTCGCCATATACGGTAAGGCCGGCGCGCTTAGTGCCGAGATGGGAATGATAGTCGGTGCCGAAGAAAAGGTCAAAAACGCAGTCGTTCTTTGAAACAACGCCGAAAAAGCCACCCATTGAAACTGCTCCTTTACAATAGAGTAGAATACTTTTACACACTACAGTATAACATATTTCAAGGCTCAGTTCTACTGGGTTTTTGAAAAAATACTAACAAACAAAGTATGAAAAAACTGAGGTCTTTTGTCAGCAATACGTCCGTATGAAAAAGCCGCCCGAGGGAAATACTTCTTATACACAAAAAGAGAGGGGCCAGGGCAGATGATACAGAGCAAGGTTGAACTGAGCGGAGTGAACACGGCGAAGCTGAAGGTGCTGAAAAGCGACGAGACCATGGAGCTGCTGCGGCGCAGCAAGGAGGGGGACAAAAAAGCGCGGGAGGAGCTTATCGCGGGCAATCTCCGCCTTGTGCTTTCTGTGATACAAAAATTTTCCGGCAGGGGCGAAAATGCCGACGACCTGTTTCAGGTGGGCTGCATAGGGCTGATAAAGGCCATTGACAACTTTGATATAAGTCAGAACGTGCGTTTTTCCACCTACGGCGTGCCCATGATAATCGGCGAAATTCGCCGCTATCTGCGTGATAACAGCGCCGTGCGTGTCAGCCGCTCCATGCGTGATACGGCCTATAAGGTGCTGCAGGCAAAGGAACGGCTGATAAACCAAAATCAGCGGGAGCCTACCGTGGAGGAAATAGCTAAGGAACTGGGCATAAAGCGGCAGGACGTAGTTTTTGCCATCGACGCCATAATGGAGCCGGTTTCACTCTATGAGCCGGTGTATACGGGCAGCGGCGACGCCATATACGTTATGGATCAGGTCAGCGATACCAAGAACACCGACGAGAGCTGGATGGAGCAGATAGCCCTTTCCGAAGCCATAAGCAAGCTCAGCGAGCGGGAACGGCATATCCTTGCCCTGCGGTTCTACGCGGGCAAGACCCAAATGGAGGTTTCCGCCGAGGTGGGCATAAGTCAGGCGCAGGTCTCACGGCTGGAGAAGAACGCCATAAATCAGATAAAGAAGAATATGTAATAGGACGGGCTGCGGGAGAGTATAGATATACAGGCGACACCTGTAATGGGTAGGGCGGCTTGCCCTCAAGCCGCCGGGTTGGGATGTGGGCATCCCGCCCTACCGCGTAAGCGGCAGCAATATAAAAGACTTATCATGGAGGTGAGCGCGTGGGGTGCAGGATAGCCGACCTGCGGTGCAAAGAGGTAATAAACGTCTGCAACGGGCACCGCATGGGCTTTGTGGACGATGTGTACATAGACGTAAAGGACGGGCGCATAGTGGCCATCGTGGTGCCCGGCCCGTGCCGCATTCTCGGCCTTTTCGGACGGGAGGACGATTTTATAATCGGCTGGGAGCGCATAAGGCGCATCGGTGACGATATAATTCTCGTCGAGGTCTCGGGTGAGTACCGTCGGGAGAAGAAACCGAAGAAATTCTGGTTTTGAATAAACGAATCCCCTGCTTCACTGAAGCAGGGGAGTTTTGTGTCAGAATGCCTCGTAGATAAATAGTCCCTCGCCGGTGAAGAAAATCATCACCAGCGCCAGCATTATCAGGTATATCACCGCGGTGACGACCTTTCCGGCCACGCTCTCGCGGAATTTTTTCAACTTATCAGCCATTGGTCTATCATCTCCGTAAAGGCCGGCGCGCCGACCTCGTAATTCAGGTGCCCCGTGTCGTGGAAGCACTCGGCGGGCAGGGCGTTTGTCATGTCGTAAAATTCAACCCCGCGCTCACTGCAAAGCTCCATGGTGCGGCCGAAAACGTAAAGGTCGCATTCGTTCTGCGGTACATCGGGGTTCCATGGCAGCCATACCACGCGCACGCGGATACCGTTTTCCTCGCAGAAGTCGAATACGTCTGCCAGTGCGGCGAGATTTTCTTCGTACATACCCGTGCCGTTTGACCAAAAAAGGTTGTAGAGCCTTTCGTTTCGGGCTGCCATATCCTCGTCGCTCATTACTCCGTGGTAATACTCCTTGCCGTCGGGGTGCTCGGCGTAGTAGTGGGTGAAGAAGCTCCAGCCGTGGAGCTTGCGGGTGATGCCGTTGGTTATAAGGTAGTTGAGTCTGTCCCGCTGGAAGTAGAAATAAGGCTCATACCAGTCCTTGTGCCATGCATAGGTGGGATCGGTGGCCATATCGTCGTACATGCTGTCCCAGTTGAGACCCAGCACAAGCTCGCTGCCTACGGTGATATGACCCTCCTCCAACATTTCCTTTATGCTGGTGACCATGCCGTAGTCCATGCCGAGATTTACGTAGCCCGCTATGCTCTGCTCCTCAAGGTAGCCGGAGATAACGGAGGAGTTACCGAAAAACACCTTGTCCCATACCTCTTCGGGGTGGGCAAGCTGCGTCAACTCAAAGTCGTCCTTGTGTATACTGTCGCAGTATTTCAGGGGATTGGTGCGGGTGAGGATAATATCCGCGGCAATGAGCAGCACCAGCAGGGCGATGATGAATATGTTCTTTTTAAGGAAGGAAATGATTTTAGTCATGGCGCACCCTCCTTAAAGCGTTATGAAGCCGCGGATAGCGCTGTAAAGCTGCTCTGCGGTCATAGTGTAGAACATGGTGTTGAAAGCGAAAATCACGTTGGTGAGTACGCAGCGGAAAATGTAATACCCACGGCTGCTCTTCTTGCGGTCAACGGTGGTCAGGCCAAGGAGGTTTTCCGCCGCCAGCAGAACGCCGTTGAAGATGCCGTCCAGTATCATAAGGCGGGAGAAACCATGCCACAGGCTCATGAACATCATGGTGCCGAAGCCGATGGCGGCAGCCACCTTGCGGCTGAGCTTCTTGCCATTGAGGAGTACGAAGATGTGTTCCTTTATCCAGTCGCTGAGAGAAACGTGCCAGTTGCGCCAGAATTGTGTGAAAGAGGCGGCCTTCAGCGGGTGCTTGAAGTTCTCCGGTACCTTTATGCCCATAAGGCCGCCGATGGCGATAGCCATGTCGGCGTAGCCCGCCATATCAAGATAAAGGATAAGGTAGCTCAGCGCCATAAGCGCAAGGCTTATGTACCAGTGGCTTTGGGCGGCAAGAAGAAAATCGAATATCTGCACCGCAACTGTAGCCACAACTATTTTCTTGAACATACCTCGTATAAGCCGCTTCACGCTGCGCTCCACAAGAGCGGAGGTGATGGGTTCGGGCTTCGCCATGCTCTTTTCAAAGTCACGGTAACGGAAGATGGGGCCTGCGGTGAATGCCGGCACGAAGAGCATGAAGTTGGCGTAGGTAATGAGGGGGATCTTCTTCTCGGTGTAGTAGCTGAAATATACCGCGTCAATGGCCTTAAGCATATTGTAGGCTATGCCCACCATGCTCAATCCGTAGGGGAGAAAATCAAGGAAAGATGTGGCGCGGGTATAGAGCAACGGCACCGCGCAGGCAATGCAGCACAGCAGGAACAGGGGCTTGCGTCCCCGCTTGACCACGCGGATAAAGCGCAGCAGTGCGAAAGTGACCAGCGTGTAGCCTGCGTAGAACACCAACAGCCGCTTTGACACGTAGAACACCACGAGCAGGTCAAAGAGCAGTATCCACTTGGGCACAGCCGATTGCTTACCGAACTTCCTCGCAACAGCCGACGCCACGGCGAGAATTACCGTGCCGATGAGAATGCGTATAAGAATGTCAATTTGCAAAAACCACATTAGGAAAACCTCAGTCCAGCTTGTTTGCGATGACCTCTGCAATTTCAGCGATAGTGTTCATGGGGTAGAGAACAACGTCCTTTTGAGTTATCTCGATGCTGTACTCTTCCTCAATGTACGCGATAACTTCCATGGCACCCATGGAGTCGAGAAAGCCGTACTCGAAAAGGTCAACCTCGGAGTTGTAATCGGGGTCGTCACCGATATCAAACTCATCTCTTATATAGTCCTCAAGAGTTTTGATGATTTCTTCAATATTCATTGTTCAAGCCTTACCTTTCATATCATGTCATATCATGCCGCGCAGGTTCATGCGGTCTATTTTTCCGTTTGCCGTGTAGGGCAGCTTTTCCATGGTTACGAGCTTGCCGGGGAGCATATATGCGGGGATATACTTTTTCAGTTCAAGATTGAAGCGGCGCAGGGCGAAGCTCTCGGCGGACTCGGCGAAGAGAACTATCATCTGCTTCTCACTGTCGAAGAGCGCGCAGGCATTTTCAACGCCGGGAACGCAGCGGGCGGCGGCCTCCACCTCGCCCAGCTCAATGCGGTTGCCCTTTACCTTTACCTGACCGTCCTTGCGGCCCAGGAAGATAATAAGCCCCTCTTCGTTAACGTAGGCAAGGTCGCCGCTGCGGTAAAGTCGCTGGTGATATTCGGTGTTGAGGGGGTTCTGCACGAATACCTTTTCGGTTATCTCGGGGCTGTTCCAGTAGCCCAGCGCAAGACCGGAGCCGAGAATACACAGCTCGCCCTGTTCGCCCACGGCAGCCTCACGGTTGTCCTCGGTGAGGATAACAAGGCGCATATTGCGGCATGCCTTGCCGATAGGCAGGGTCTCATGGTCGGCGTAGGGACGGTCGACCACGTAGTAGCAGCATACGTCGGTTATCTCGGTGGGGCCGTAGAGATTGGCGTAAACGCAATTCGGCAGGGCTCTGCGCCATACGTTCAGCTGCAGGTTGGGCATTACCTCGCCCGCAAAGGCGATAACTCTCAGCTTGGGCAGGGAAACACCTTCCAGCGCGCCGGAGTTTGCCACGTTTATCATAACGGTGGGCACCCAGAAGATAGAAGTTACCTCGTTGTCCGCCAGAAATTCGGGCAGCTTGGAGGGGAAAAGCAGCAGGGTATCGGGAATGAGTATAAGCGTACCCATGCACTTGAGAGTGCCGTATATGTCAAAGGTGGAATTATCGAAGTAGAAGGGAGCCTGCGCCGCCATCACCGTGTCCTCGCCATATTCAAAGGTGGTGGTGACCCACTCGGCGTAGTCGATGATGCCCCGATGAGGGATAGTCACGCCCTTGGGAGTGCCGGTGGAGCCGGAGGTGTACATTACGTAGATGGGGTCAATGTCGCATACCGCTGCCAGTGCGCTTTCGATAAGCGCGTCGTCCGCCTCGGCGGAGCAGAGCGCGTCATACATACAGATCTGAGCGCCCTTGAGGTCGATAGAGTCAAGATTGGAAGCCAGCTCGGGGGAGGTGACGATGTGTCCGGGAGCGAGATTGTAGATTATCTTCTGCAGGCGGCTCATGGGAATGTGGGCGTCCACGGGAACGTAGGGACAGCCGGCGTACATTGCGCCCATAAAGCAGCTCAGCGCGGAAATGCTCTTGGGAAGATATACGATAACGGGGCGGCGCGTAGAACCGGAGCGGAGCAGAGCGGTGCCGATGCCGCGGGATATTGCCCGAAGCTGAGAATAGGTCACGCTGCGCCATTCGTCCTTGACCGCCGTTTTGTCGCCGCGCTTTGCGGCAGCGATGTCAAGCAGGCATACTGCGGAATTCATAGCCTGATTACCTCTTTTCGCTTAGAATTTTATCTCTAAAGTATCGGCAGCGCCGAACTTGGTGAAGGTGGTGATATTGTCCGAGGTTTCGGAAGTCCAGCCTGTGCAGTCGGTGGTAGCCTTGCCGGATACCTTTACCTGCATCATGCCGTCGTCAAGGAAATTAAGGGTCGCAACCTTTTCGGTAACGTTTATTTCGGCGGGGATATTCACGCTGACGATGGGGGACGCGGCAGACTTGCCGCCGAAGTCAATGGTCACGGGCTTGTCGAGGGAAACGTACAGTGCGCCGTCCTGCCATTTCTGCACGCTGGCGCTGCTGCTGATTTTTGCGGTATCGAGCTTACCGGAAAAGCGGATGCGAATACCGCAGGCAGATTGATAGGTCTCGTCATACAGAGCATGATCGCGGCTGACTACACCGGGAGTAATGCGGAGCTGCCCCTCGGCAACGTAGGCGCTGGCCATGAGATTATAGGCCGCCGCCGAAGCCAGCATAAGCTGGTCTTCGCCCACGAAGTTGTAGCCGTGCTTCTGCCTGAACGCCTCCGCTGCCTTTATCACGTTCTCCGCGGTCTCCTCGGACTGGTAGGCGAAGTCGCAGTGATAGTAAAGGCAGACGGGCATTGCGTAGCGGGCGGAAATATCGGTGTATTCCTCGCCGCTGTAGAGAACGGTGGAGTTGTTCTGTATGAGTATGGTCTGCTCTCCGTCCTTTTCAAGGAAGAAGGGCAGGGAAACTACGTTCTGTGCGTTCTGATGAGGGTAAATGCTCTTTGCGTTGGCGCTGATAAAGCCGGAGTTCCAGAGTATGCCATTGCGCCACTGGCTGAGGAAGGACTGGTTGGCGGCGCTTACGGCGGTGTACCAGGTGTGCTGGTTTGCGCCCTGCAGCTGGTTGGAAAGCCCGTAATAGCTGCGGGAGGCGGCCTGCGCCTGCAGCTCAAAATCCTCACGGGCGGGAGAAGCGCCGGTATTGGTGTAGAAATGTACGCCGCAGTAGAAATAATTATCCTGCATGTACTCTATCTGTTCTTGCAGCTGCTCGGCGTAGGGGAAATATTCGGAGTCGATAGGCACTGCCATGCCGTATTCAAGGCTGCCGCAGATAAGGTCGTCGCTGCCGTCACCGTCGATATCGCGGAAGCGGGGCACACAGTAGTTGCCGAATTTGAGATTGTAGTTGCCCTTATAGTTTTTCTCGCCGCAGCTTATATATCCGCTGCTGGAGAAGCTGTCACCCTTGTTGAAACGCAGGGCGATGTAGCCGTCAAAGGTGCCGATAACAAGGTCGGCCGCACCGTCGCCGTTGTAATCATACACGGCAGGGCAGAGCCAACTGCCAAGCTCGGAGAGGTTGGCCACCGCTTCGCTGATATCGGTGAGCTTGCCCTTCAGGGACTCGGCCTTGAGAATGCGTCCGTCGCCAGTGCCGACTATAAGCTCGTCGCGTCCGTCGCCGTCAACGTCACCCATGGTGGGCATGAGCTGAGTTTCCTCATCAACTCCGTTGACCCGCTGGGCAGCGCTGAACACAAGGCCGCCCCGACCGTAAAATACGTAGAGATTGCCGTCGGCAGCGCCGCAGAGTATATCCTCATTGCCGTCGCCGTTAAGGTCGCGGATAATTGGGCAGGAGTAACCGGGCACGCTGAGAGGCTCGCCGCTGTTGTCGCAGAGGGCCTGCCGTTTTGCAACGTGGAGGCGGTCGGTGTAGCCCTCGCCCTTGAAGAACCAAAGCTTGCCGTCCTCACTGCCGGATATTATGTCAACCAAACCGTCAAAGTCAAAGTCGCCGGGGGCAGGTGCTGCGCGGTAATCCAACTCGGGGTAGTCATTGAAATAGCTGCCGCCGTTTTCAATATAGCTCAGTCCCAGCCACTGGCCGTCCTCAGCGATGTGCATTCCGGAGGAATAGGCGCTTTCGTTGAAGTCCATTTCATAGCGGTGACCGTCGGGGGTGAGGTTGCGCAGATATGTTATGCTCTCTTGCCGCAGGAACCACTTGTAGGTGCTGCGGATAAGGGTGAAGGCGGGTATCTGTTGATACTCGCGGCAAAGCTCGCCGAATATCTGTGCCGAGCCGTTTTCAAAGGCGGTTATTTCCTCGTAGTGCAGCTCCCATGCCATGCTCGCGCCGCCGTAGCTGCCGAATACGCGGGACATGGAGTAGCCGTAGCGATCCATGAAGGCGTATTCCGCGAAAGCGTTTATAAGCAGCTGATTGCAGCTTGCGGTGGTGCTTGCGAAAGCGGCCTGCTGACCGTTATGGGCGGTCATGGTGAAGCTGGAAACGGAGAAAGCGTTGGGCAGGAGAGGGTTAGTGAAAAACACGTTGCCCTCGCCGTATTCGTTGATGCTGTAAAGAGCGCAGGCGCCGTAGCCGATGATGGGCTTGGCGGTGCTGCAGGCGGCTGCGTAGCCGAAATCACGGGCGTGCAGGTCGCTTTTAAATTCGGGGTAGTTCTGATAGAGATAGGCGAAGTCCTTGATGATGCCCTGCATGTACTCAAAGTCCTTACCACTGTCTATAACTGTCATGCCATAGGGAAAATCGTTTACCTTTTCGAAGCTTACCGCGCCGATGAATTCGGCGTCGAAAAGCTGATAAAGCTCGTTTGCGAGAACGGCGGTAGCGCCGCCCTTTACAAGCTCGGTGACGCGTGCCTTTACCTGCAGGGCGTTGGCGGAAGCGGCAACGGAAGCGTCGAGGTAGAAAATGTCGTAGCCGGAAAGGTCGAATTCCCCGCGGATATCAACGCCCGCCGCGGAGATGCCCAGCACCAGCGACTGAGTGAGATAGCCGAGAGTGTCCGCCCATGCTCCGTCGGAGCAGGAGGAATCGTAGACCACGGCGGCGGACATGGCGTTCTGCCCGTCCACCAGTGGCAGCTCGGGCTGCGTTTCCTTGGGCGCGCAGCCTGCGGAAAGCAGCATCAGCGCGGCGAGGACAAGGCAAAGTATTCGTTTGTGAAGTCTGCAAATCTGCATAAAACCCTCCGTTCCTTTACCGCAGAGCGGCAAGGCGGTTCAGTGTGATTTTCGCACATTGCGGCATAGTATATCTAATTTAATATAATACCTAATTTTTGTCTGTCTTGTCAATATAAAGCGGGGGTTGTCCCTTTTTCCTTAATTGTGGCTGAATAAATCTTCGGCGGTTTCACCGAGCGTTGATGTGGGCAGAAAAATGTGATAGAGTAAACAAAACGATAAATAAGAATTTGACGAGGTAATCTAATGGCAGACAATTTATTCATCAAAGACCTTTATTATATCGAAGGAGAAAACATTGAACTTCGCTTAATAGATACATATGAAGGCGGAGATGGTGCATTACCATTCTATTGGTGGGATATTTTCTTAAAGTCAAACAATGTTTCAGTCGGAAAAATTAGTTTTAGGATTGGGCATAACTATCATTCCTATTACAATGGCAATATTGGCTATGAAGTCGATGAGGAATATAGGGGTCATCATTATTCATTGTTAGCATGTCAACTTGTGCTGAAAGTTGCACAATATCACAAGATGGATAAGATATATTTAACCTGCGATTACGATAATGTAGCATCCTATAAAACGATTGAAAAACTTGGGGCGAAGTTGATAGAAGAAGTTTTGCCGCCCAAAGATTACATATATTATCATAAGGATATTGAAGTTCATAAAATATATGAACTGAAAATAGAGTAACAAATTTCAATTTGTCGTGCTGTTGCCGCCTGATAAGCACCGCCCTCCGTCATGTTGACGGAGGGCGGCTATTTATATCCTAAAACTACAAAAAGAGGAAAAGGGAACGGGGGTTCGGTGAAAATCCCAAAAACTAAGATTGAAAGTAATGCCGTTCAAAATGGATTTGAGTGGCGTTTTCATATATCAACGATGAAAGGAAACGTATTCCCTGTGGGTTAGCGATCGGACTGGCTTATGTGTGTCATTTGCTAAAACAAAACATATTATGTAACGGGTCCTTCATTTTGTAAGTTATTATAGGGGGATCATAATGAATAAACACAAACCTTATGATGATAGCAACTATAAACACTATTACGGCAGCCAGCTCTGCTGTGATGACCACCCGTCGAAATCTTGCGGTGAGGAAAAATACCAGTGTTCCTGCTGTGTAAAGTGTTCTCCAGGCCCTGTTGGCCCTCAGGGACCTGTAGGTGCAACTGGTCCTGTGGGTCCTCGGGGCCCTGCCGGCCCTCGGGGACCTGCTGGTGCGACTGGCCCTGTTGGCCCTCAGGGGCCTGCTGGCGAGACCGGCCCCATCGGCCCACAAGGACCTGCTGGTGAGACCGGCCCCATCGGCCCTCAGGGTCCTGCTGGCGAGACCGGCCCCATCGGCCCACAAGGACCTGCTGGTGAGACCGGCC
>CAYYLZ010000017.1:0-123 GCA_964472725.1 uncultured Oscillospiraceae bacterium | reverse complement strand
CCATCGGCCCTCAGGGACCTGTAGGTGCAACCGGCCCTATCGGCCCTCAGGGACCTATTGGCGAGACCGGCCCCATCGGCCCTCAGGGTCCTGCTGGCGAGACCGGCCCTATCGGCCCTCAGG
>CAYYLZ010000016.1:0-40334 GCA_964472725.1 uncultured Oscillospiraceae bacterium | reverse complement strand
CGTAAGCCTTGCCCTCGCCGTACTCGATGCCGTACAGGTTGCAGACAGCCTGCATTGCGGGGTCGGAACCACGGTAAGAGGAGTTGGGATCGTTGTAAACGTCGTAGAAGTAGAGGTTGTTCATCAGAGCGTAGGCAGACTTGTAACCGGGAGTTGCGGTAATGAACTCGTCACGGTCAATAGCCAGGGAGAATGCCTTACGGAAGTTGGTGTTGGAGAGAACAACGGAGTTGGTGTTGCCCTTGGAGGCGTCCATAGCCTGCAGAGCTTCAACGTTGGTGTTGAAGAAGAAGGACATGGTGTAGGTCTCGTCGACCTTGTAGAGCTGATCGGAGGTAGCGTAGGTGGTGAGCTCCTCAGCATTGGGAGACCAGCTGGACAGCTCGCCCTTCAGGAATGCCTGCTTTGCAGCGGACTCTTCCATAACGTCGATAACAACGCGGGTGGTCTGATAACGCTGCTTGGTTTCGCCGTCAACCAGATAGTTGGTGTAAGCGAGGAGAGCGCCGTTTTCCTGCTCTTCCCAACCGTACCACTCGGGGTTCTGAGTGAAGACGATCTGCTTGTCGTTCTGCATGGACTCGATCATGTAGGGACCGTAAGCCATGGTGGTCTCGGGGGTGGTGCCGTAGTTGGTGGTAACCAGCTCGCCGGAGGTGTCCTTACCTGCCTCATAGAGCTCCTCGTATACCAGCCAGGTGCTGGTGCAGGAGGTGAGGAAGTAGTTGATGTCGATGTAGGTCTGGTTTACATAGATGATGGTGTAGTCATCAACCTTGTAGCAGCCAACGGTGTCGTAGGTAGCGACATCGTAGGTCTGGCCGTATACGAGGTAGTTGCAGGCGTCAGCATCGGTCTCGCCCCAGTCGGGAGAGAAGGTGATGACGTTAACGAGAAGAGCGAGGTTCTCGGCGTTGAGCTCAACATAACCCTCTTCGTTGGCAGCTGCGCAGAGAGCGTCGAAGGAAGCTACGTCGAACATAGCGTCACCGTAAGCGTCAACATAGTCCTTGAGGCTGTAACCGCCAAGCCATGCGAGGCTGGAGGTGGGAGCGATCATAAGGGGAGTGCCGTCAGCAGCAGTGAAGTCTACCAGATCAGCGATAGCGTATGCGCCTTCAGCGTCGATCCATGCAACGGAGCCGCTGTAGTAGTAACCGGCAGCACCGGCCAGAGCGGACTCACCTGCGATGTACAGGTTTGCACGGTAGTTCTTCATCTCGGGAGCGAGGAGCTGCTGCATGGAGTAGATATAGTCATCGGCAGTGATGGCTTCGCCGTTTGCCCACTTAGCGTTGGGGTTCAGCTTGATCTCGTAAACGTAGCCGGCGGTGATCTGATCAGCAGTCTGACCCTCGGGGAGAGTGCAGTTGTACTTGGTCAGGTCAGCCTGATGAGTAGCGGTTACGTCGTTGATCTCGGTAGCCATCTCATAGACCCACTGGTATACACCGTTCTCGGAGTCGAGAATGGACATGGTGCAGAAGGGAGAGGTGATGTAGCCGTTGATGGCGTCATCAGCGCTGGTCTCCCAGGTGTGGGGGTTCCAGTTGTTACCCAGTGCGGTAGTATAGCCGTTATAGGTATAAGATGCAGGGGCTTCAACAGGGGTGTTGTCTTCGGGGGTGGTGCTGTCGCTGGGGGGGGTGGTGCTGTTGCTCGGAGTGTTGGTTTCAGTCTTGCTGCAGGCGGTCATAAGGCCAAGGCACATGACGAGAACCAGCAGCAAAGCTACGAGCTTTTTCATGTTTTTTCCTCCTATAATATATTTGAACAATAAAGGGAATTACCCTGTGTCCACAGATTTTGGCTCTTGCTGTACAGCAAGATATGCAAAGGGCCAGCCCTTTGCATAATGCGCTTTATCGGAAAGACATAACACAACAAAATATTATACCATAAAAATACATGGAATTGCGAAAAATATCGACAAAAACCGAAAAAAGAGATAGAAAAAATGCGGAACAAAATTTCGGAAATTGTGTGATATGCATAAATGCGAAAGGGGCGTATATTTGAGACTTAATTATTATGCCCCGAAGCGATATGTATTTCCGCAGCAGTTCGATTTTATATTAAGCATATTTTTACTTATATATTATAAGTGAAAACAGCAGTAAAAGTCAATATTGGTGACAATACTGTTTGAAAAGGGAGAAAAGCGCAGAATACTTATAAAAAACGCTGCATTATTTGCAAGAAATGTTTGATTATTAACAATGACGGCAGGAGAGAAGAAGTTAAGGAAAACGGATAAATACATGGAAAAACGAAAAAAGCCATGAAAGAACAGACTTTCATGGCTTTAGTGCGTCAATTCGTTGCGGCTTCTTCCTCTTCAAGCTGACGGTAGGCAACCTTGCCTACAAGAGTTTTGGGCATATCTTCCCTAAATTCAATGTCGTAGGGCATGGCGTACTTGGCAATATGCTTGCGGCAGTAGGCCATAATGAGGTCTTTGGTCTCCGCGGTGGGCTTGTATCCCGCGGCAAGCTTTACAAATGCTTTCACTTTCTGCATTTTGTAAGGATCGGGCACTCCGATAACGCAGCTCATCTGCACGGCCTCGTGAGCGTCCAGTATATTCTCTATCTGACCGGGATAAATGTTGTATCCGGAGGAAATTATCATGCGCTTGGCTCTGCCTTTGAAATATACGAAACCCTGCTCGTCCATGGTGCCAAGATCACCGGTGTATACCCATGTGAGGCCGTCTGCGTGAGCGCGGAGCGTTTCGGCGGTTTCCTCGGGGTGGTTCATATATTCCCGCATGACCGTGGGGCCTGCCAGCAGGATCTCCCCCTCTTCGCCGTAGGGCAGCTCTCTGTCGGTGCCGGGCTCCACTACTTTTATATAGGTATCGGGGAATGGAAGGCCGATGCTGCCCTCCTTATGCATGTGAGCAGGGGTGAGGCAGCAGGCGGTGACGGTCTCGGTGGTGCCGTAGCCCTCCCGTATCTGTATGCCGGACTTGTGGTCGTAAAGGAATTTATCGAATTTCTTTTTCAACTCCACGGAAAGGGAGTCGCCGCCGGAGAATACGCCCTTAAGGCAGCTCAGGTCGGCGCCGTCCATGCTGGGCAGGCGCAGCAGAGCCTCGTAGAGAGTGGGCACGCCGGCGATAAAGTTGCAGCGGTTCTTAACAAGCTGCTTGGAATAGCTCTTGGGAGTGAAGCGGGGGACCAGTATGCAGCGGCCGCCCTGAGTGAGCATGGTGTGAATACATACGCCGAGGCCGAAACCATGGAACAGGGGCATTGCCGCCAGCATCTTGTCGCCGGGACGGAACATCTGATTGGCGGCGATAACTTGCTGGCTGAGTGCGTTGAAATTGAGGTTGGTGAGCACGATACCCTTTGTGGTGCCGGTGGTTCCGCCGGAGTAGAGGATTACGGCGGGGTCGCTGCTCTTGCGGGGTACCTTATAATTATAGAAGCAGCAGCGGCTGAGCTTCATGAATTCCCGCCAGCGGATAACCGGTGCGTCGGCGGGTATCTTTTCTATTTTGCGTCCCTCGGTAAGCATATAACCGGCCTTGATGGGCTTGGAAAGCTCATCGCGTATGCTGGCGATTATGATGTTCACCACTTTGGTGTTCTGGCGGATACTCTCGAACTTGTGATAGAATTGGTCAAGGGTGATGGCGGTGATGCTCTCCGATTCGTTAAGGTAGAATTCTATCTCTTTTTCGGCGGAAAGCGGGTGTATCATGTTCGCAATGCCGCCAACAAGGTTGACAGCGTAGAAAAGGTATATAGCCTGAGGGCAGTTGGGCATGGCGATGGTTATCTTGTCACCCTCGCGTATGCCGATGGTTTTCAGCGCCCGGGCACAGCTTTCTATCTCATGGAGCATTTTGCGGTAGGTGGTGGACTTGCCCATGAAATCAAAGGCTATGTTATCGGGATATTTATTTGCAGCCTGCTCAAGCATATCGAACATGGAGCCGTCGAAGTAATCTATGTGCATGGGCACGTCGCCCATGTAGTCCTTCCATGGAGTTTTTGCGGTAATTTTAGACATTCGGCGTTCCACCTTCTTAAGAAGTGCCCTGCTTGTAAATATCGGGCGCAATTATATGTAAATGTATAATAACGCCAAAAGCATCATTCGGCAAGCCTTTTTGCGGCGACAGTATATTATGGGGCAATAAACTGTAAATTAACAGCTTCCATTTTGCTGAAAATGGTGTAAAATGAAATCATAAAAAACTGGCGCAGGAGGAAACTGAAAATGACTTTTAAGCTGATGGAAAACGGTGTTGAGCGGGAGTATGAGCTGCTTTTCAGCTTCATGAGCCCCGATACCGGAAAAACATACGCCGTGTATACCGATAACGTGGAGGACGAAAAGGGCAATCTCAGCCGTTTCACCGGTATATGTGACCCCAATTCGGCCGAGTTCAATGTTCTGCCCATAGAAAGTCCGCTGGAGCAGGCCATAGTGGACGACGCTCTTGAGGATATCCGCCGCCAGCTTGAAGCGGCAATGGAGGGCCTTGGGCAATGAAGGTACTTGCCGTAAACGGAAGTCCCCGCAGCGGGCATAATACCGCCAAGCTGCTGGACGCATTTCTGGAAGGCGCAGCCTCCGCGGGCGAAAATGTGGAGACCCGCCGCATAGACCTGTATTCCCTCAGTTATAAGGGCTGCACCGAGTGTTTCGGCTGCAAGGTCAAGGGAAGCCCCATGTATGGACGCTGCGTGTATAATGACGATATCAGGGAACTCCTTTGGGAGGTCGCCAACGCCGACGCGGTAGCATTCGGTTCTCCTGTTTATTTCGGAGATATTACAGGACAGCTGCGCAGTTTCCTTGAGCGCCTGTTCTATCCCTTCACCGCCTTTAAAAAGGACGGTGACCGCGTCATTGCGCCCAAAAAAGTTCCCACGGCATTCCTTTATTCCATGAACGCGCCCGAGCCGCCGGTTGAGGGCGGCTATGCTCAGCGCGTTTCGGATATGACCCGATGGGCGCAGCATGTACTGGGATATGCGCCCGAGGTGATGGTGGCCTCGAATATATGGCAGATGGACGATCACGACAGATACGAAATGGATATCTGGGACTGGGAGCAGAAGGCCCGTATCCGTGACGAGCAGTTCCCGAAGGATCTTGAAGCTGCATTTGAAATAGGGAAAACTTTGGTTTCGAACAGTATAGATAATATGTAATATGTAAGAAAACAGGCAGCACCCTCGGGCGCTGCCTGTTTTGCGTGTTTTTTTGTATAAATAGCTAACACACCACCGTCATTCCGAGCTTGCGAGGAATCCCCCGGTTAAATGGTGTGCAGAAACGACTGCGGTGCTTCTATGTGGGGGATTCATCAGGCTGAGCCCTCTGAATGACGCGTAAAATTTACATTTTAATACGCTAACCGTTTGCAGGCAGCAGCGAGGGTGCTGAGGGTGCTGCAGGATATCATGGGGCAAACGGAGGCCATTGCCTGTACGCTGCGGATAAAGCGCCACTTGCGCTCGGGAATGGGATTGAGCCATATAACTCTGCCTGCTTTGCGCTTGGCTTCCTTGAGCGCCTCAACGGCGAAATTCTGATTTACGGTCTTTGTGTCGGAAAGTATAAGAAGGGTGGTGGCGGCGCTGAGGGCGGGAGGATTCATGGTGTTGAGTTCATAGAGCGCCTTGCCCAGATCGGTGCCCTTGCCGTATATGCCGCAGTCCTTTACGTAGTTGCGGAAAAGGTCCATGTTCTGCAGGCTGAAGGCATCCGCTTCGTGCATTTCCTCGGAAAAGAGGAATACGCGGGAGCTTTCCGAAACGTGGTTGAGCTGCTGTATGAAGCGCAGGGCGAATTCGGAAAACTGCATCATGGACCATGAAACGTCGCACAGCAGCACCAGCTGCCTGCGGCGGCCACGTTTTTTCTTGTATTTAAGACGGTAAAAGCTGCCGCCGGTCTCAAGACCCTTGCGTATGGTCTTGCGGAAATCGAGAACGGAGGAACGTCCCACACGCTGCTGCTTTGAGGACAGCTCGCGATTTATCTGCTGGGATATGCTCTGGATTATGGCAATAGCCTTGGGTATCTCGATGTCCTTGAACTTGGAAATATCCCGGTAAAGCAGACCTATCTCCGGGTCGCTTTCCTCTATGCCCACGGCTGCGTCCTCGGCCATCATCTGCTGCTCAAGAATGGAGCGCATGAAAACGGAGTGGATAAAACCGTCGTAAAGCTGGGGGTGGCGCTGGGCGCTGTCCTTGTATTTGTCCATGAACTGGCGCAGCTTTTCGCGTTCCTCTTCGCTCATGGCGGCGTAGACCTCACGCTGCTCGTCGTCAAGCTCCATGGGCTTGCCGTTTATCTGCAGCTCTTCCTGATCGTCCTGCATATTCTGTCGGACTTCGGCCTCACGCTTCAGCTCTTCGTCCACAAGCTTGCGCATTACCTCTTCGGAAACGAAGAAACCGTCGAAGAATTTATCGAAAATCAGCTGCTCTTCACGGGATTTGGCGTAAACGGTGCGCAGGGCGGTTTTTACCAGCTCACGGTCATCAAGACCCAACGCGATGAGTATGCGCGCCGCGTCCTCGGTTTCACGTGGGCTTACGCTCAGACCCTCACTGCGCAGAAGCTTGGAGAAAGCCGAAAGCTTTTCCAGATATACTCCGGCATCAGCCATGGTGATGACCTCCGCAATTGTGACCGTGGTGGTGATGATGTCCGCTGTGGCCTTCGCATTCACCGCCGCAGCCGCACTGGGTTATATCGCCCATTTCCTCCAGTACGTCCATGTCCTCGCTGTTCTTGAGAATGAAGCCCGCGGTCTGACGCAGCGCTTCGGGAGTAAGCTCACGGACGCCCAGTGCGTCAAGGGCTGCCGCCCAGTCAAGGGTCTCGGCAATGGAGGGCTTTTTGAGAATTGCCTCATTGGAGCGGAGATTTTGCACGGCTACGGCTACCTGCGCGCAGAGCCGGTCGTCTACGTGGGGGAGCTTGGCGCGGAGAATTGCAAGCTCCTTTTCCATATCGGGATACTGAATGTACAGGTATGCGCAGCGGCGGCGCAGTGCCTCGGAAAGAGGACGGGCACGGTTGGAGGTGAGAACTACGAAAGGTACGGACTTTGCCTTTAGCGTGCCTACCTCGGGAATGCTGACCTGCATATCGGAGAGCAGCTCCAGCAGGAAAGCCTCGAATTCCTCGTCGGCCTTGTCAATTTCGTCTATAAGCAGAACCACAGGACGCTCGGAGCGTATGGACTGCAGCAGAGGACGCTCCAGCAGATATTCGTCGCTGAACAGGGAGCGGGTAAGCTCGTCCTTGTCCTGGCTGTTCATATTTACCTGGATGGAAAGCAGCTGTTTCTGATAGTTCCACTCGTAAAGAGCTTTGCTTTCGTCAAGACCCTCGTAGCACTGCAGGCGTACCAGATCGCGGTCAAGGGCGGCTGCCATGACCTTCGCTATCTCGGTTTTACCGACGCCTGCGGCGCCCTCTATAAGAAGGGGACGGCCAAGCTGCAGTGCGACGGCGAGAACGGTAGCCATAGTATCGTCGTAGATGTAGTTGGCCTGGTCCATTTTAAGTTTAAGAGTGTTCAGATCCATATATTTATCCTGCCTTTGTATTTAGTTATCAAACAAGGATAGTATAACCGCAGCGGGGAAATAACGCAAGCAGAAAAAGAACCGTGGCCTGCCAAGACCACGGCTCTTTGAGATGATGCCGCTTATGCGGCCTATAAAAGAAAGGAGAAAGGAAGAAAAGTTACTTGTGGAAGAATGCCGCGGCAATAGCGCCGGGGCCTGCGTGAGTGCCTACAACACTGCCGATGGCGGCAACGGCAAGCTCGTCGGCTGTGTCCTGCCAAAGGGCGGCGCTGTCGAATATGTATTTCTGCAGCATCATGTCGCTCAGACCGGTATAGCCGAGGAGAATGGGGCGGGAGAAATCCACGCCGCCGCATTTTTCAATTTCGGTAACCAGCAGATTATTGCCTTGTTTTGAGCCGCGGGCCTTGCCGAGAAGAACTATTTCGCCGTCAACTATACTGGCGACCGGCTTGATGGACAGCATACTGCCGGCAAAGGCCACTGTGCGGGAAATTCGTCCGCCGCGCTTGAGGTATTCAAGGGTGTCCAGCAGCGCAATGACACTAATGTTGCTGCGTTCAGTGATAAGACGCCGGGCTATTGCTGCTGCGTCCATGCCCTCGTCGGCAAGGCGCAGAGCCATTTCGGCAAGAATGCCTGCGCCGATGGATACGCTGCCGCTGTCAACAAGATGAATGTTTTCCCGACCCTCGGCGGCAATTACAGCACTCTGGAAGGTGCCGGAAAGCTTATGGGAAAGAGTGATGACAACGGCGGAATCTCCGGCGGCCTCAACCTCTTTGAATACCTTTTCAAAGGCGGCGGGAGCAGCCTGACTTGTGCTGGGCAGGGCGTCGGTTTCGATGAGCTTTTCGTAAAACTCACGATGAGTTATGGTTACGCCGTCGATGAATTCCTCCCGGCCGAAGCAGATGGTGAGAGGAACTACGGTGAAGCGGTGGAGAAGAGCGGGGTTTACGTCTATCGTGGAATCAATGATGAATCTTATACTCATGCGGTACTCCTAAATATTTCTTGATTTTAAGCTTCCTCGGGTATACCTTCTTCGCTGAGCTTCTGCAGCTTGGAGGCGATAATGTCCAATACGGAATAGAGCACCAGCCTGTCGTCGTCGCTCAGCTCGCTGCCCACGGCTTTTACAGCCGCGCGCGCCTTGAGGCATACGTGCTCCGCCGCTTTCCTGCCGTCCTCGGTGAGCACAATAAGAGCGTTGTAGGCGCGGGCGTTTTCACTGCTTCGGGAGACCAGCCCCTTTTCCTGCATCTCGGTAACTATGCGGGAAACTGCGGCCTTGTCCTTGTCGCAAAGCTCGCAAAGACGGGCGGCGGTAAGTCCATCGGGGTGGCTGAGCAGCACAACAAGGTACTGGGCAAAGGCGCCCTTGCAGCCGTACTTTATCATCTCGTCGCGCTCTATTTTCTGTATGTGGCGGTTTATTTCGGATATAACAAAGGAAAACTGCTGAAAGCGGCTTAACATAAAGTAAAGTGCTCCTTTCAAAGAGGAAGTTGACTTATCAACAACTGTACTGTAACACATAAAAGTTGACTTGTCAACAATTTGAACGAAAAAACAGGCAGCTCCTTTCCGGGGAGCTGCCTGTTTGCGGTTGTGAATTATTCCTGAGCCATGAGCTCCTTGATCTGACTGGTGTAGAGGTCATAGTAAAGCCCCTTCTTTTCAATCAGTGCGTCATGGTTGCCTTCTTCGGCAATGATACCTGCATTGATGTAGAAAATGCGGTCGCAGTTGCGAATGGTGCTCAGACGGTGAGCTACGATGAAGGAGGTGCGGCCCTTAAGCAGAGCGGAGATACCTTCCTGAACAAGACGCTCGGTGTTGGTATCGACGCAGGAGGTAGCCTCGTCGAGGATGAGGATACGAGGGTCACTCAGCAGGGTTCTGGCGAAGGAGATAAGCTGCTTCTGACCTGCGGAGAGGCCTTCACCACGTTCCTTGGTTTCGGTCTGATAACCGTTTTCCATCTCGCGGATAAAGTCGTCGGCGTGAACGGCCTTGGCAGCGGCGATACATTCTTCGTCGGTTGCGTTCAGGCGACCGTAACGGATGTTGTCCATAATGGTGCCAGAGAAGATGAAGGTATCCTGCTGCATAACGCCCATCTGACGGCGCAGAGAATTAAGTGTGACCTTCTGCAGATCGTGGCCGTCGATGAGAACGGCGCCCTCGGTGACGTTGTAGAAGCGGGAGAGCAGGTTGACGATGGTGGATTTACCTGCGCCCGTGGGGCCTACAAGCGCGATGGATTCACCGGGCTTTACATCGAAGTTGACGTACTTGATAACGGGAATGCCCTTTTCGTACTCGAAGAGCACGTTGTCGAACTGGACGCGGCCGTCGATGGGGGGCAGTTCATTAGCGCCGTCGTTGTCTTCAACGCTTACGGGCTCGTCAAGAACCTGGAAAATACGCTCCAGATAGCTCATTGCGTCCATAAGCTGGTTGTAGATGTTACCCAGCTGCATGATGGGACTCCAGAACTGGTTGGAATAGCTGACCATAGCGGTGATCATACCAATCTGAACAACGCCCTGCTTGATAAAGTCATCACGGAACCAGTAAACGGCGGCTACGTAGATGGTGCACTTTATAAGACGCATGAGCATTGCGGCGATGGGGTACATACCGTGAGCCACGTAGGCTGCGCGCAGCTTGTAGAAGCGGTTTTCCTTGAGCAGACCGTCGAAGATGCCGCTGTTCATCTCCTCACGGGCAAAGGCCTGAGTGACCTTTGCGCCGTTGATGTTCTCGGAGAGATATGCGGTAACGTTAGACTGCTTGTTGGCAGCCTTCTGGCGGAAGCGGCGCTGCATGGGCTTGGTGAGAGCTACGTAAATGATGAAGATGGGCAGACCTGCCAGCACAACGAGGGTCATTTTCGGACTCATGGTGAGCATGAAGAAGAAAATGATTACAAGGTTTATCATCTGCAGGATAGCATTGATAAGGCCGTTGGTGAGGAAGTCGGAAACGTTGTTTACGTAGTTGATAACTCTGGTGAGGATCTTACCGTGGGGACGGCTGTCATAATAGTCAAAGCCCAGCTTCTGCAGGTGGGTATAAACGTCGGTACGCATATCGGTGGTCATGGACTGGCTGGTACGTACGCTTATCAGTGATCTCTGACGGTTTATGAAGATGGTGGCTATATGTACGAGGAAATAGCCGGCACCCAGCACAATGATGGAAGTGATAGCCTTGGTGGCGTTGCTTACACCGCTGGGGATAAGGGTATCGATTATGTATGCCTGAATGCGGGGGGAGAGGAGAGCCAGCAGGCTGGAAATGATGGACAGGGTGAACATCAAGGCGATCTGCTTGCGATAATTCTTGACGTATACGAGTGCTCGCTTGAACTGTTGCCAGTTAAAAGGCGCATCCAGCTCTTCGTCGATGTTATACTTATTTCTTGCCATTACTGCTCACCTCCTTCTTCCAGATCTTCAAGGCCGTGCTGCATTACGCAGGTGTTATAGTAATAGCCCTTGAGCTTCATCAGGTCGCCGTGAGTGCCCTCCTCGATAATGCGGCCCTTCTCAAGAATGTAGATGTAGTCAGCATGCTTTACGGAGGAAACACGCTGAGCGATGATTATGGTAGTGCTCTTGTCGGGCATTGCGGCCAGCTGCTCCTGAATGTACTGCTCGGTTTCCATGTCGACGGCGGAAGTGGTGTCGTCGAGGATGAGCAGGGGAGCGTGCTTGGCCAGTGCGCGGGCAAGAGAGATACGCTGCTTCTGACCGCCGGAAAGACCGGTGCCGCGCTCGCCGACGATAGTGTCGTAACCGTCAGGCATTTTGCTTACGAAGCTGTGAGCATCGGCGATGGTGGCGGAGGAGAAAATGTTCTCGTCGCTGGTGTCGGGGACACCGTATGCGATGTTGCTTTCAACGGTATCGGAGAAGAGGAATACGTCCTGCATGGTCAGACCGATGTTGGCACGCAGATCCTGCAGCTTCCAGTCGCGGACATCGACGCCGTCAAGCAGAACCTGGCCTTCGGTAACGTCAACAAAGCGACCGATAACGTTTACGAGAGAGGTCTTGCCGGAGCCGGTGGCGCCCATTACGCCGATGACCTGACCGGGTTTGATATCCATGCAGATATCGTCAAGCACTTTGGTGTTGCCGTAGGCTAGAGTAACATGATCAAGCTTGAGGGAACCGGTAACATCCTTGGGAGTTTTGTCCTCCTCGGGATCCTGAATCTCGATCTCCCAGTAGTAGAGTTCCTGGACCTTTTCCATGGAGGCGTGGAAACGCTGAATGTCGTTTACCAGCATACCAAGCATGAGCAGGGGCTCGTTGAGGGTCCATGCGAAGGTGAGGAAGAGGGTCAGCTCACCGAGGGTGATGTTGCCAAGAACTACCATGATGGAACCGAAGGTCAGGTTGACAACGGTCATAAGGCTTGCTAGAGAGTCGATGATGGGGCCGTACTTGAGCCAAATGCGGTTAGCCTCGATGTTGCGGTCCTTGTAGGCGTGGTTCTCTTCCTGGAACTTATCCATTTCGAAATCCTCGCGGACAAAAGCCTTGACAACGCGGTTACCTGCGATATTTTCGGCAACTACGGCATTGAGGTTACTCAGCTGCTTACGGGCATTTTTGAAAGCGGGATGCAGCTGTTTGCCCATCTTGTTTGCTGCGATAGCGGTGAAGGGGGTAACGAGAAGGAGCACCAGTGTATACTGCCAGCTGATGCGCAGGAATACGTAGAGAGCAACTACCAGCATGAGCGCGAATTCCACGACACGGGGAATTACGAAGGACATGCTTCGGGCAATTACTTCAACGTCGCCGGAACACTTGTTGATGATGTCACCGGCTTTGTTTTCGCGGTAGTAGCTGGTGGGCAGAGCCATCAGCTTGCGGAACAGGGCGCCCTTCAGGCGGAGGGTAGCGGTTTCTGCCGCCGTTTCAGCGAGAACGCTGGTGAAATAACGGCAGGCGGAGAAAAGCAGACCGACCAGAAGGGAAAGACCCAGCATGGGGAAGAGTCGAGCAAACTGCTGCGGCATGAGTACATTATCGACCAGATCCGCGAAGATGTATGGCTCCACGGTCATCAGGCCGACGCCGACGATATTGACTATGATAGAAAGCAAAAGCAGTATCTTTTGCTTCCCCATCCAGTCAACCGCCCACTTGAAGTGTTTCAAAGTGAATCAGCTCCATATCTATATTTTATTTTTTTCATAAACAAAAATAAGCAGCTACCGAAAAAACAAAAGGTAGCTGCTTAATAGTATCACAATTAAATAATACATGCAATATGTATTTATCAAAAATGTTAGCAATTAAGAAACAAAAAGTTATATGGTTGAGAGAAAATAAACGGCAATTATGACGATGCCTATGCAAACGGAAATGCCAAGATACTTTTTGAAATGTTTCTTTGTTGCTGCCTCGCTGAGCGTCCGCATTTCGGGGTCGGGGAAGGGGCAGATAAGGTCCATTTTGCTCTTCCTGAGAAGGACGAGGCAGACGATGATATAGGGCACGATGCCGATGAACTGCGCCGCGGAGTAGGAGCCGATGGTGTCGGAGAGGGAGTCCGTGGAGAAGGCGGTTGGGATTATGAGCGCGCAGATGTCAACGAAGGCGTGAATGAAAATAACCGACCATATATTGCGGGTGCGGAAGTATATCGCGGAGAGCGCCATGCCCATTGCGGAGGCCACGAAGGTCTGCACAAGAACTCCGCCCGCTTCCGGCATGCCGATGGCGTTGCCAAGGTGCAGCAGGCCGAACACCATGCCCGAGCCTATCACGGCGCACCATACGCCGTACTTGTTGCGGGGCAGCTTGTCAAGAAACAGGTTGGCCACAATGCCGCGGAAAAATACTTCCTCGGTGAAGCCTACAAGGAGCATCGTGACGATGAAAAAGAAAACTTCGTAAGCCGGGGCGACGTAATCTACGCCCCCGCCCGCGATAAGCTCCCATACATAGAGCATGAGGCTGTAGATGGAAACAAAGATGAAATAGCCGCCTGCAATGAGACCTTTTCCGAAGCCTGAGCCGCGGGCGCGCCATATGCGGAAATATCCGAAAAGTGCGCATAAACCAAAGGCTGCCGCGGCGGTGATAAGCTCTGCCATTGCCTGCAGAACGTAGCTTTCCCGCATGGCAAGCTTCGGGAAGACTACTGCCAGTGACAGGCTGGCGAGTATCATTACCAGCCAGAAGACTGCCGCCACGATAACGCTGCCCAGTATGTGATGGCGGCGGACGAAATTATGTATACTCTGCATGATGAAATCTCCGTTTCCGTGAAAAATAAAATAAGCTGCAGGGTTGTTCGTGACTCTTGGCAGCCGACAAGGCTTCCCCCTCCGAGGGGAAGCTGGCGGCGAAGCCGACTGATGAGGGGATTCGCGTAAGCGAATAAAAATGTGCGTTAAACGAAGTGCGGTGTATTTGCTGCCTTGCGGCATACCCTCATCCGCCGCTTCGCGGTCCCCCTTCTCCTCAAGGGAGAAGGCTGTCTGTACTGCACTTACTGCGAACCACAGTGTTCATAGTCTCCGGAACACTCAAGAACAGTATATCATACTTCTGCTTAAAAGGGAACTGCGGCTTTACAATAATAGAAAAGGCTGATAAAATGACAACAGACAGTTGTCCGCCCTTTGACCATAAGGAGGCTGCCATGAGAAAGATTATTGCGATGCTTGTGATGATAGCTGCAGCCATTGGCGCACTGCTGATGGTTGACCATGCTGTGCCCCTATTGGACGAATACGCGAAAAAGCTTGGCGACCCCACCTTGTTGGTTCGTGCCGACGGCACAGTATGGAGGGTGCAGGAGGTGGACGGGAAGGGCTGGACTGTAGAACTTGAATACACGCTGAAAGATGGTTCCGTGTGTTTGCCGCAAATAGACGGTAGCGATGCCAGTGAGATGAGTGCGCTGGAATACCTCTTGTTCAGACTGGAAAAGGTTGATAAGGAGAGCTGGGCCGTATCGGGAGACGGTAGTATCTGGAGAATATACCCTGACCGGAAAAGCACCGAGATGCGTGCATATAAGTATGTAACGGCAGAGGTACCCACCGACCAATTTTGCGAGGGGTTCGTGCTGGACGAACTGAACATCGGTGAGAAATATGCAATAATAAACTACCGGGAATATGCAACGCTGAATGTATTGTTGCGGGACGGTAGCGGGACACTGATCAACCCCACTTTCACAGTGATCGACATTCTGATAGACGGAGAATGGTACAACACCGGTTTCGACGCGACAGATACTGCAGATATAAAGGTTTTTGGACCAAACGGAGAATACCTTCGCACACTCGGTTTGACGTTTGTCAATAGCGATTACAGTGAGTGGAGACCCTGGCCCACGGGGCATTATCGCATAATGGGTTCGGCATATCGCTACGACCCTGAATACGGTTACGACTGGTCGATAGAAAATAGGGTATATACCCCTCCCGTGGAATTCGACCTTATATACGAAGATGGCGAATACGAAATCAAAAACATAGAAAATTAACATACAGAACGGAGAAATCAACCATGGAATTCGAACTGAAAGCCTATTACGAGCGCATCGGGCTTGAACTGAGCGGCAGCGAAAGTGAAACCGAGAAGCTGAAGAAGATACATCTTCATCATATCACCCATATCCCCTTTGAAGCACTCAACCCCTATCTGAGCCTCCCAGTGGGGGTTGACGCGGCAAGCACCTTTGAAAAGCTGGTCATCAATAAGCGCGGCGGCTACTGCTTCGAGCAGAACAGCCTCCTGTGCACCGCTCTCAACGCAGCGGGCATCAAGACCTACGGCGTGCATGCCCGCGTTGGTGCCACGGGCGCTTTCGGTCAGGCATTGCATCGCATGAACATCGTTGAAGCCGATGGCGTGCGCTATGTTGCCGATGTAGGCTACGGCGGTGACTGCTTCGTGCTGCCCCTTGAGTTTAAGACGGACGTTGAGCAGAGCGACGGACGCAACACCTACCGTATCGTAGAGCACACCTCCAACGAGTGTCAGTATGCCGTGCAGATACTCAAGGACGGTCAGTTTACCAATCTCCTTGGCTTTGATGACAAGCCCGCTGTTGAGGGCGATTTCGAGGTGTGCAGCTTCTATACAAACTGCAATCCCAAGTCCGGCTTCAAAATGTTCCTTATGTGCGCCCGCCCCACCCTTGATGGCGGCAAGTATACCCTTTTCAACAGAGCCGGCAGCTACACCGACCCCGAGGGCAATGTGGAGCATTTTGAACTGAAGACAGATGAGGAGTTCGTTGCCTACTTCAGCGATAAACTTGGAATAAATATGGACGGCCTTGAGTTCAAGTACAGAGAGTTCGTGATGCCACAATGACAGAACGGGAAAAATACATGACCGCAGCCCTTGAACTGGCTCACGAGGCGGCAGCGGCGGGGGAGATACCCGTTGGCTGCGTGATAGTAAAGGACGGCGAGATAATAGGTCGCGGACGCAACCGCCGTGAGGAGGAGCGCAGCGCTCTTGCCCATGCGGAGGTTGAGGCCATAGCCGAAGCCTGCAAGGCGCTGGGGGACTGGCGTCTGGAGGACTGCGCCCTTTTCGTAACGCTGGAGCCCTGCCCCATGTGTACCGGCGCCATAATCAATGCCCGCGTGGGTGAGGTGGTCTACGGCGCAAAGGAGGAAAACACCGGCTCCTGCGGCAGTGTCATCAATCTGTTTGAGGAGAATTACGGACATAAGCCACGTGTCTACGGCAGTGTTCTCAAAGACGAATGCGCCGCCGTAATGCGCGAGTTTTTCGAAATAATCAGGAAAAAGTGATTTTATTGAAGCGTAAGAAAACAGGGTGGCCTTCCACTCAAGGGGAAGCCATAACATATATGTCAAGATTAACCCGATCTCGTAGGGCTGGGGCGTGCCCCTGCTGAAAACACGACTTTATATACAAAAACGGTCAGTACAAAATCAAATAAAAATCAGCTTATAACAGCCGCTCGTTGCTTTACAACGGGCGGCTGTTGTGATATAATGTGCTATTATAGAAGAGGTGTGTCCATAAGGAGAAAACCAACCATGAAAGGCAACTTTTTTGCCATGATTTCCAGAATGCGGAATATCCGCCGCTGGTGTCTCATGCGCAACAGCTACGATGAAAATATACAGGAGCATTCCCACATGACCGCGGTGCTGGCTCACGCGCTGGCAGTTATCCGCAGAGATGTATTCGGCGGCAGCGCCGATCCGGAAAAGTGCGCCACTGCGGCGCTTTTCCACGATGCATCCGAAATAATTACCGGCGACCTGCCCACCCCCGTAAAATATCTCAATCCCGAGATAACCGGCTCCTATAAGGCAGTGGAGCGCGCCGCCGAGGCAAAGCTTCTCGAAATGCTGCCCGACCAGCTGCAGGCGGCATATAAGCCCGTGCTCAGCTGTGAGGACATGGAAGTGGAAGAACTGGTAAAGGCAGCCGATAAGCTGTCGGCTTACATAAAATGCGTTGAGGAACTCAAGGCGGGCAACGGCGAATTCCGCTCCGCCGAGGAGCAGATACGTGTCACTCTTGAGGCATCGCCTCTGCCCGAAGTCAAATACTTCATGGAGCATTTCATGCCCGCTTTCGGCATGACCCTCGATGAACTGACCAAATAAAAGGAGAAAAAGACAATGAAAGCTATAGTTACCGTTATCGGCAAGGACCGCGTGGGCATTATCGCTGAGGTATGCGCACTGCTGGCAAAAAATGATGTAAACGTTCTCGATATAAGTCAGACCATTCTCAAGGATTATTTCACCATGGTAATGATGGTGGATACCTCTGCCTGCAAGATAGCTTTTGCCGAGCTGGCAAAGCTGCTGAAGGACGAGGGTGAGCATACCGGTCTCTCTGTCCGTATCCAGCGTGAGGATATTTTCGAGGCAATGCACAGAATCTGAGCGGGAGGATAAAGAGAAATGTTCAAAAGAGATGAGATCCTCCAGACTATAGAGATGATCGACCAGCAGCATCTTGATATCCGTACCGTAACTATGGGTATTTCCCTGCGTGACTGCGCCCGTGAAAGTGCGGAGGAATGCTGCAGAAAAATATATGACAAAATAACCCGCTATGCCGATAAGCTTGTGCAGACCGGCGAGGATATCGAGCGTGAGTTCGGTATCCCCATCGTCAACAAGCGTATAGCCGTCACTCCTATCGCCATGGTTGCCGAGAGCAGCGACACCGATGATTACACCATGTTCGCCGAAACTCTCGACCGCGCAGCCAAGGAAGTCGGCGTAAACTTTATCGGCGGCTTCTCTGCCCTTGTACATAAGGGCTTTACCGTGGGCGATATCCGCCTTATCAACTCCATTCCCACCGCTCTTGCGGCTACCGAGCGTGTATGCTCCAGCGTAGGCGTGGCAACCACCCGCGCAGGTATCAATATGGACGCGGTGCGCCTTATGGGTCGTCAGATAGTTGAAGCGGCCAAGCTTACCGCCGATCAGGGCGGCATGGCCTGCGCCAAGCTGGTAGTTTTCGCAAACCCCGTTGAGGATAACCCCTTCATGGCGGGCGCTTACCACGGCGTAGGCGAGCCCGAGTGCGTTATCAACGTTGGCGTCAGCGGCCCCGGCGTTGTTCATCATGCGCTCAAGGCCGTAAGAGGTGAGTCCTTTGACGTTGTGGCGGAAACCATTAAGAAGACCGCTTTCCGCATTACCCGCATGGGTCAGCTGGTTGCCCGTGAGGCATCTCAGCGCCTTGGCGTGCCCTTCGGCATAGTTGACCTTTCTCTTGCTCCCACTCCCGCCGTTGGCGACAGTGTCGCGGAGATACTTGAGGAGCTGGGTCTTGAAAGCGTTGGCACCCACGGCACTACCGCTGCCCTTGCCATGCTCAACGACGCTGTAAAGAAGGGCGGCGTTATGGCATCCGGCCACGTAGGCGGCCTTTCCGGCGCATTCATTCCCGTCAGCGAGGACGCGAATATGATAGCTGCCGCGGAACGCGGTGACCTTACCCTCGATAAGCTCGAGGCCATGACCTGCGTATGCTCCGTCGGCCTTGATATGATAGCCGTTCCCGGCGACCCCTCCGCCGAGACCATATCCGCCATCATAGCGGACGAAGCCGCCATCGGCATGATAAACAACAAGACCACTGCCGTGCGTATAATACCCGCACCCGGCAAGAAGGTCGGCGATACCGTCCACTTCGGCGGCCTGCTGGGTTCCGCGCCCGTAATGCCTGTGCACGATAAGTCCTCCGCCGACTTCATTGCCCGCGGCGGACGCATTCCCGCACCCCTCCACTCCCTGAGAAACTGATATGCCAAAGGGTGTAGTTGTAATTACCGGCCCTACGGCCACGGGAAAGACAAAGCTTGGCATAGAACTTGCAAAAGCCTTCGACGGAGAAGTCATCTCCGCCGACTCCATGCAGCTTTACAAGTATATGGATATCGGCACCGCCACACCCGACGAAGAGGAGATGGAGGGCGTACCTCACCACATGCTCAGCGTTATCGAGCCTTGGGAGGATTACTCCGTTTCCCTCTACGTGGAAGCTGCAGCCGCCTGCGTTGACGACGTTTTGGCGAGAGGTAAGCTGCCCGTAATCGTTGGAGGAACGGGACTTTATATCGATTCGCTCCTTTCCGGACGCGGCTTCATGGGCGGCAGCGCCCAGCTGCGGGAGAAATTTTCACAGCAGTACGACGCCGAGGGCGGAGAGGCCATGCTGCGTCTGCTGGGCGAGGTGGATCCCGACAGCACCCAGCGGCTCCATGCCAACGATAAGAAGCGCATAGTCCGCGCGCTGGAAGTCTACCACGCCACAGGAAAGAGCATAACGGAGCACAATATCGAAACACAAAGCCTGCCGCCGCGTTATAATTCCTGCAAAATCGCCCTCAGCTTCGAGGACAGAGCGCAGCTTTATGACCGAATAGACCGCCGCGTTGACTTGATGATGGAAATGGGACTTGTTGCGGAGGTCGAGCGTCTGATAGCCATGGGCGTAGATGAAAAATCCACCGCAATGCAGGCTATAGGCTACAAGGAGATAGTGCTTGCCCTGCGGGGCGAGTGCTCAATGGCGGAAGCCGTGGAGAACGTAAAGCGGGAATCCCGGCGATACGCCAAGCGCCAGCTCAGCTGGCTTTCGAGCAAAAAAGACGTAAACTGGATCCGATGGAAAAACCGGCCGGATCTTGATTGGGCACGACAGCTTTCGACAAACTTTATGGAAAATAATGGTATAATTACAGAAGCCGATAAAAAATAACGGCGTCATTATTTACATAAAGGAGATCGAAAAAGATGCAGAAAACAGCGAATTTACAGGACGTTTTCCTTAACAGAGTCAGAAAGGACAAGCTCCCGGTGACAATGTTCCTTATGAACGGCTTCCAACTGCGGGGGACGGTAACGGGCTTTGACAGCTTCGTGGTGGTTCTCGACTCGGAGGGAAAGCAGCAGATGATTTATAAGCATGCTATTTCGACCATAGTACCCGCAAAGACCGTAGGCCTTGCGGATACTGAAAACTATACGGAATAAATCGAAACAGGGGATGAGGCATATAAAAAAGACAGACCTGATCATGAAAATAGTGGGCGCGGCGTTTTTTGTCGCCGTGGTGGTGTACTTTGCCGTTTATGTGTTCTCATCCCTTAATACGCCCTATCAGACCATCAGCGCCGTGGAATATACCGTACGTGATTCCATCGGCCTTGAGGGCATAGTGGTAAGAGATGAGGAACCGCTGCTGACCTACTATAATTCGCTGCATATAGCGGCGGAGAATGGAAAGCGTGTTGCCAAGGGCGGCGTTGTCGGCATTGTGTACAGCAGTGACAGTGAGCTGCAGCGCGCCGAGCGCCTGCGGGAAGTAAATCAAGAGATACAGAGCCTTGAGGAGCTTCAGGAAAGCGGTATATCCGAGTCTCAGAAACTGGAGAACGGCATAAAGAGCGAGATACAGTCCCTGCGCTCCGCCGTGCAGAACAGGGAACTTGACAATGTTGGAACTCTCAGCTCCAACGTGAGAACTCTCGTGCTCTCTGCTGCAGGCGACGAAAGCAGCATAGATGAGGAGCTTGATGCTCTCTATGCCGAGCGCAAGAGCCTTGAAAGCGCCGAGAGCAATCCCTACGACGTTATAAAGGCGCTCCAGTCCGGCCTTTTCAGTACCGCTGCCGACGGCTTTGAGGATATTTCTCCCGCCAGTATTGAGGATATGGATACCGAAGAGCTTGGAAATCTTATGGCGGAGAACAGGAGCCGTCCGGAGCTTGCGCTGGGTAAGCTGGTTTACGGCAGCAAGTGGTATTACGCCTCCATCATGGACGAGGACGACGCCAATGATTTCGACGAAGGCGACAGAGTTACCATGATATTCGGCAAGTATTACAGCGAGTACCTTGATATGCGAATTGAAAGCATTGGCTTTGAAGATGACAACGGCCGGTGCGTTGTGATTTTCTCCTGCAGCGAGGCACTGGCAGACGTGCTGGATATGCGTATGCAGTCCGCCGAGCTTATCCTCCATGAGGATACCGGTGTGCGTGTGCCCAAGAAGGCTGTCCGTGTGGACGAAGAGGGCAGGGTATATGTATTTACCCAGACCGGTATGCAGGCGGAAAAGAAATATGTTGAAATAATGCATGACCTTGGCGAACACTATGTGGTTGCAAGCGAGAAGCTGCATGCCGGAGACGTGGTAATAGTGAACGGCAGGGATATTTACGACGGAAAGGTCGTGAGGTGATGTCGGCAATAGCTGAAAATATAGCGGTGCTGCGTGAGCGCATTGAGCGTGCGGCGGCAGCGGCCGGCAGAGCTGCGGGCGAGGTGACCTTTGTTGCCGCAACGAAAATGAACGACGCGGATAATGTTCGCGCGGCGGTAGCCGGAGGCATCGACGCCTGCGGTGAAAACCGGGTGCAGGAGCTTGTTGAAAAATACGAGCAGGGAGCCTACACCGGCGCGCCGCTGCACTTTATCGGCGGCCTGCAGAAAAACAAGGTAAAATACCTTGTGGGCAAGGTTGACCTTATCCAGTCGGTGGACTCCTATGAGCTGGCGCTGACCATAGCAAAGAAGGCTCAGCAGCTTGGAGTTACTCAGGATGTGCTCATAGAGGTGAATATCGGCAGGGAGGAAGCCAAGAGCGGAGTGATGCCGGAGGGCACCGACGAGCTGCTTGCGCGGCTGTCTGAGATGGACGGAATAAAAGTCCGCGGCCTGATGGCTATACCGCCAAATATAGAGTTTGATCCAAAAAACATCGCATATTTTGAGAAAATGCATAATCTTTATGTTGACATGCGCTCAAAAAAATATAATAATGTTAGTGTCGAAATTCTGTCCATGGGAATGAGCGGTGACTTTGAAGCCGCTATTGCCTGTGGTTCAAATATGGTTCGCATCGGCTCGGCTATATTCGGCCCGAGGATATATCGCTGATGTATTAAGCAGAAAGGAACGGTTCGCTAAATGGGACTTCTTGACGAGATCAAAAAACTTGCAAGACCTTATGACGACGAGGAGGATACGTACTATACGCCGTCTTCCCTTGAACGCACCCCCGTTGTAACGAGAGGTGTAAAATCCGATTCCGAAGTGGATAGAAAAAACAAGGTGGTAAACATTCATGCCACCACCGCCCTGCAGGTGGTACTGGTAAAGCCCGAGCGTTTTGAAAACGCCGCTGAAATTGCCGACCATCTGAGAGAGAAGAGAACCGTGGTTCTCAATCTTGAATCCACCAATAAGGACGTTGCCCGCAGAGTGCTGGACTTCCTCAGCGGTGTGGCCTATGCCCAGGACGGTAAAATTAAGAAGGTCGCAGTAAGTACATATATCATCACTCCTTACAATGTTGATATTCTGGGCGACCTGATAGATGAACTCGAGAACAACGGTTTGTATTTTTAAGGGAAGGGATTGATATAGATGCTTACTCCTCAGGAGATCACCAGCAAGGAATTTGGAAAGGCCGTGTTCGGCGGTTATGACATGGCTCCCGTGGACAGCTTCATTGAGTCTGTCGCAAAGGATTACGCCGATTTGTATAAGGAAAATGCAGTCCTTAAAAATAAGATGAAGGTTCTGGTGGAGAAGATCGAAGAGTATCGCGCCACCGAGGACGCAATGCGCATGGCTCTGCTGACTGCTCAGAAGATGGCCAAGGAAATCACCGACGAGGCCGAGAAGAAGAGCAGAACCATGGTGGAGGACGCCGAGCGCGTCGCCCGTGAGAAGATCGAGGAATACCGCGTTGAAGTAGCCACCGAGAAGGCTAAGGTAGACGCAGTTAAGGCCGAGGCCGGCGCTTATGTAGCCAAGGTTAAGGCTCTCCTTGGCGAGCAGGCAGCTTTCCTTGAGAAGCTCGACGAGGTCGTAGGCCCCGTTGAAGTTGCCAAGCCCGCTGCAGCGGTTGAGATTCAGGCCGAGGCCGAGAAGAAGGCAGATGAGATTGAGAAATCCGTTGCCGAGATCATCGAGAATGCCGTGAACGCAGTTGAGGACGAGATAGCTGCGGAAGACGTTTTCAATGACGACGATACCAAGGTGTTTGAACCCACTGAGGCAGAGAACAAGAAGACTAAGTTCGAGTTCCTTGATCTGCAGTTCGGCGAGGACGTAGACATCACGAAATAACTTGAATGTAATACCGGGGGGTATTGCCGCTGGAAAAAACGGCAATACCCTTTTGGCAGTTATAAAACACGAAGGGACGGACATTTAAAATGCCTCAGGATTATAATGCAACAATAAATCTGCCCCGCACCGACTTCCCTATGCGTGCGGGTCTGCCCAAGCGCGAGCCGGATATGCTGGCAGAGCTTTATGAAAAGAAAATATACGAGGAGATGATCAAGAGAAACGAGGGCAAGCCCGCCTTCATTCTCCATGACGGCCCTCCTTTCTCCAACGGTTATATCCACATGGGCACCACTCTCAATAAGTGCCTGAAGGACTTCATCGTCAAGTATAAGAACATGAGCGGCTACTACGCTCCCTACGTTCCCGGCTGGGATAACCACGGTATGCCCATCGAGAGCGCCATCATCAAGCAGAACAAGCTGGACAGAAAGAAAATGTCCATCGCCGAGTTCCGCGATGCCTGCAAGGAGTTTGCTGCAAAGTTTGTTGATATCCAGCGCGAGCAGTTCGTACGCCTTGGCGTTCTCGGCGACTGGCAGAACCCCTATCTCACCATGAACCCTGAGTTCGAGGCTGAGGAAGTAAGAGTATTCGGCGAGATGTATGAGAAGGGCTATATCTATAAGGGCAAGAAGCCCGTTTACTGGTGCCCCAGCGACGAGACCGCTCTTGCCGAGGCCGAGATCGAATATGCCGACGACGAAGTAACCACCATCTTCGTCAAGTTCCGCGTGGTTGACGATCAGGGCAAGCTTTCCGCTGTAACCGCTCTCGATAACACCTATTTTGTTATCTGGACAACCACCACCTGGACTATTCCCGGCAACCTGGCCATTTCCCTCAATCCCAACCTTGATTACTCCGTTATCAAGGCTTCCAACGGCGAAGTATATATCATGGCAAAGGAACTGGCCGAGTCCGTTCTTGCCAAGGCCGGCCTTGCCATCGACGAAACTCTCGCTGTAATGAAGGGCGCTGATTTTGAGCTTATGACCGCTCAGCATCCTCTCTTCGACCAGACCTCTCTCGTAGTCGTAGGCGACCACGTAACTCTCGATGCCGGTACCGGTTGCGTTCATACCGCGCCCGCCTACGGTGCAGACGATTTCTTTGTCTGCCAGAAGTATCCTCAGATCAAGGCCGGCAAGGATCTTGTTGTCAATGTTGGCGATAACGGTGTGTTCAATGAGCATGCCGGTAAATATGCGGGTATCCACGTTCTCAAGGCTCATGAGCCCATCTTTGCAGACCTCTGCGAGAACGGCGCTATCCTCGCCTCCGAGAAGATCACCCACTCCTATCCCCACTGCTGGCGCTGCAAGAAGCCCATCATCTTCCGCGCCACCGACCAGTGGTTCTGCTCCGTTGAAGCCTTCAAGGACGCTGCAAAGGCTGCCTGCGAAGATATCACCTGGATCCCCGATTGGGGTCATGACAGAATGGTCGGCATGATCAGCGAGCGCGCAGACTGGTGTATTTCCCGTCAGCGTCACTGGGGTCTGCCCATTCCCGTTGTATATTGCGAGGATTGCGGCAAGCCCATCTGCACCAAGGAAACCATTGAGAGCATTGCCAAGATATTCGGCGAGCAGGGCTCCAACGCATGGTTCCTCCTTGAGGCTGCCGAGCTTCTGCCCGAAGGCTATGCCTGCCCCCATTGCAGCGGCAAGACCTTTACCAAGGAGACCGATACCCTCGACGGCTGGTTTGACTCCGGCTCCACCCACCGCGCTTCTCTCGAGAAGGATCACCCCGAGCAGTGGCCTGCCGACCTGTACCTTGAGGGCGGCGACCAGTACAGAGGCTGGTTCCAGTCCTCTCTGCTTACCAGCGTAGCCACCCGCGGCAAGGCTCCCTATAAGGCAGTTCTTACCCACGGCTGGACCGTTGACGGCGAAGGCAAGGCAATGCACAAGAGCCTTGGCAATTCCATCACTCCCGACGAAGTAATTCCCAAGTACGGCGCTGACCTTGTCCGTCTGTGGGCAGCTTCCTCCGACTATCACATGGATATGCGCTGCTCCGACGCTATCTTCAAGCAGCTTTCCGATAAGTACCTGAAGATCAGAAACACCGCCCGCTATATCCTCGGCAACCTGGACGGCTTTGATCCCAACGAGCTGGTTCCCTTCGAGGAAATGGAAGGCCTCGACAAGTGGGCGCTGGTTCAGCTCAACAAGCTCATCGATAAGTGCATCGCCGCTTACGAGCGCTATGAGTTCTATTCCATGACCTACGCGATCCACAACTTCTGCGTAGTTGATATGTCCAACTTCTATCTGGACATCATCAAAGACAGACTTTACTGCGAAGAGACCAACGGCAAACTGAGAAGAAGCGCGCAGAGCGCCATCTACATGATCCTTGACGCAATGGTTCGCCTTATCGCTCCCGTGCTTGCCTTCACCTCCAATGAGATTTGGCAGGCAATGCCCCATGCAAAGGACGATAATCCTCTCCACGTTCTTCTCAACGATATGCCCAAGGCGAATCCCGCATACAGCTTCAGCGACGCCGAGGCTGCAGGCTGGGAGCGTATCGCAGCCCTGAGAAACGACGTGAACAAGGCTCTTGAGCTTGCAAGAGCGGAGAAGATCGTAGGTAAGCCCCTCGACGCCGAAATCACCCTCAGCTTTGCCGATAAGGCAGTTGCCGACGAGGTTTCCGGCTACGACCTGAAGACCCTGTGCATCGTTTCCAAGGTAACCGTAGAGGTTGGCGAGGGCGAGGGCCACAAGGGCGAGTTTGAAGGCGTTACCGTCAAGGTCACTCCCGCTGAGGCTCCCAAGTGCCTGCGCTGCTGGATGCACCATGAGGACGTCAACGAAGACGGTCTCTGCCCCCGCTGCGCAAGCGTTGTAAAGTAATCGAAATACCGCATCGCGATTTGAAAAGGCGGGGGAGTGCCCCCGCCTTTTTCGCAGGATACCCGAAAGGAAGGTGAAGCTATGCTGTTTGTTTTTCTCGCAGCCCTTATCGTGCTGGCTGACCAGTTTTTCAAAGGCTGGATAGTGGCCAATATAACCCTGGGCGGCGAGCTGGCCTTTATTCCCGGCCTGCTGCAGCTCACCCATGTTCATAACTACGCCGCCGCGTTCAGTATGTTCGGCGGTATGAGAATACCCATCATCATAGTTACCTGCATAGTCTGTGTCGCAATAATTGTTGCTCTTATTATCAAAAAGCCCAAAAGCACATGGCAGCGCTTTGCTCTTATGCTGGTGCTGGGCGGCGCGGTGGGTAATCTTATAGACCGCATTGCACTGGGCTATGTTGTTGATATGTTCCAGACCCTGTTTATGAATTTCCCGGTGTTCAATATAGCGGACTGCGCCATAGTTGTAGGCGGAATTCTGTTCTGCATCTGCATTCTTTTGGAGGATACGGGAAAGAAAAAGCCGAAGCCTCAGCCCCTTACTCAGGGCGAGACTGACGCGATATTTGAAAAGCTTAAGGGATTTACTCCCGTGGAGGGCGACGATGAACCTGCTGATAAAGGCGACGCTTGAGGACGCAGGCGCACGACTGGACAGCTTCCTTGCAAGGCGCATGGAGAACACCAGCCGCAGTGCCGCTCAGCAGCTTATAGACGACGGGCGGGTGACCCTTCGCGGCAAGGCTGTGAAAAGCAGCTATAAGGTGGCGGAGAACGATGAGTTTGAAGTCGAGCTGCCCGAAACCGTTGAGGACGCAGGACTTGAAGCGCAGGATATACCGCTGGACGTTATCTATGAGGACAGTGACCTTATAGTGGTAAACAAGCCCAAGGGTCTTGTTGTGCACCCAGCACCCGGTCACGCCGACGGCACGCTGGTAAACGCACTGATGTACCATTGCGGCGACAGCCTTTCCGGCGTAGGCGGCGAGCTGCGCCCCGGCATTGTCCACCGCATAGACATGGAAACTTCGGGGCTGCTTATCGCGGCGAAAAACGATTTCGCCCATCGCCATCTCAGCGACCAGCTTAAGGACAGAAGCCTTTCACGTGTTTACGAAACCATCGTGCGCGGCAATATCAAGGATGAGAGCGGCACCATAGACGCGCCTATTGGCCGTCACCCCACAGACCGCAAGCGTATGGCGGTCACCACCCGCAACTCCCGCAACGCGGTCACTCATTATGAGGTCATCGCCCGCTACGAGGGCTATACCCATCTGCGCTGCAAGCTGGAAACAGGCCGCACCCATCAGATAAGAGTGCACCTTGCTCATATCGGACACCCCGTGCTGGGCGATATGGTATACGGCATGAAAAAGCCGGAGCTGGGACTGGACAGCCAGTGCCTCCACGCAAGACGCATAAAGTTTATCCACCCCCGCACCGAAGAACACGTAGAGCTGGAAAGCGGGCTGCCGGAGTATTTCACGGCAGTGCTTGAAAAGCTGAAAGCCAAAAGCGGATATTGAATGACGAACACGCGATATCGGAACCCCGATACCGCGTGTTTTTGTATTCTCAGCTTGCGCTCTTCTTCTTCGGAATAGTTATCATGAGAATAATATCCTCGTCGGTCTCGCTCTTGTCGTATACCGCCGCAACGCCGGAATCACGCATTATGCCCAGCGAGCGGTTGATACTGTTAAGGAACAGCCGCACGTCCTTGATTATGTAAGAAGGCTTCTTCTTGTGGGTTGCTTCCTCTTCCTCATTCGCCGCGTCAAGGAGGTCTTCAATGTATTCCTCGGATTTGGCAACCGTCAGCTGACGGACAACCATGTGCTCCAATGCCTGCTGGCGCAGCTCCTCGGTGGGGAGGCGCAGCAGCGCTCTTGCGTGACGCTCGGTAAGTCCGGATTCACGCAGTACGTAGAGGATTTCCGGGGAAAGCTTGAGTATGCGCAGCTTGTTGGCAACGGCAGATTGGGAGCGGCTGATGCGCTTTGCCGCTTCCTCCTGGCTCATGCCATAGTCCTTGATAAGCTTTGCCAGCGCTTCGGCTTCTTCTATGTAGTCAAGGTCACGGCGCTGTATGTTCTCGATGAGCGCGATAACCGAGGAGTCCTCGCCGCTAAGCTCCAATATAATGCAGGGCACCTCGGTCAAGCCTGCCATTTTAGCCGCCCGAAGCCTGCGTTCACCTGCTACCAGTTCATACTGCTTGCCCACCTTTCTTACGGAAAGGGGCTGGATTATTCCGTAGCGGCCGATGCTCTCCGAAAGTTCAAAGAGCGCCTGACTGTCGAAAAGCTTGCGGGGCTGAGCGGGATTGGGGACTATTTCACCTACCGGTATGGATACGACCTTCTGATTGTCGAAAAGACCACGTTTTTTGATTACTGCTGCCATTGTGTGCTCATTCCTTTCATAAAAAGTATCTTTTCAACAGAATAGTACACCGTAACTGATGAGAAACTCCACGAAGTCTGTCGAGGAACGCGGGAAATGTTGAAAAAATATGGCAGCAATAAAAAACAACAGCACGGCGAAATTGCCGTGCTGTTGTGCTTGCATGTGGTTTGAAAATCAGGAAATGCTGTTCATTGCAGCGGCGTACCACTGGCCGCCATCGCGGATAAATACCATCTCGTAGGCGTTCTGCAGACCGTAGCTGTAGTTTTCGTACCAGCTCTGAGCGGAGAAATCCGCCTTGTAACGAATGGTACAGGTGAAGCAGTCCTCGTCCACGCGAGCGAAGTCGGTGAAAGTCAGCTCTTCGTAGGTGATCTCCGTGGCAGACGCCCAGTACATTGCGTCCTTGGAGTCCTTGATGTAGCTGTACAGCTCGGTATTGGGAAGAATGCAGGAGAGCAGTGTGGTGTAGTTGTAGTAGGTGTACTTCTGCTGAGAATACTGCATATACTTGGCGAAAAATTCCTCGACCCTTTCGTGAGCCTCTTCATACAGTGCCTCGTCGTGGGCGTGGAAGAAGGTGAGGGTATCGGCATTTTCACCGCTTATTACAGGCTGCAGTACGTTGCCGGAATTGTCCTGCGCGGTGATTTCCGGCTGAGTGTAGAGATCGGTGAGCTTATAGGTGACGGTGTGGAAAAGACCGTCGCCCGCGTATTCCTCCAAGCCCTCAAGAACGCCCGCGTCAGTAGAATCGACTTCCGACTGGGTCAGCGTAACGCCGCCTACGTTTACGGATACATTGGAGGGCGCGGTAATGGAGAAAGAATAGAAATCAGTTTCCGGGAGCAGATAGCTTACGGTGCTTTTATCGGCGGTTTCCAAAGCGGAAAGGGTCTGTCCGTCACTGTCGGTTACGGATATGCTGCCGTAAAGAGGCGCTACACGGTAGCGGACGAAATATGCCTGCTTATCGAAGCCATGCTCAAGTTCGCTCATATCGGGGCAGGGAACCTTGTCGTCAACGATGTACTCGGGAGCTATTTCAGCACCGTTAAGGAATATACGCTGGTCGGCGGGCACGTCTATTTCTACTGCCACGCTCTGCAGGTTATCCATGCTGAAGCAGGAAGAGATATCGCCCACTTCACATATGTACATGCCGAAACCGGCGCTTTCCTTTTCTTTAAGAGTGACACGGCACAGCTCCACCATTCCGGCGCGAACCACGTAAACGGGAGTGTCATCACCGGCAGCGTCGCTCCTGTCGCGGCGGTAGGTGTACTTTGCGTCTTTAAGAACGGCGTAAACATAGCCGGAGAACACGGCGAATACGGACACGGAGTGCATATCCTCAATGCCGACTGCCTGATACAGGCTGTTGAGCTGGCGGCAGACCCGGAGTATGCGGGAATTACGGATAAATACGAAGCATGGGATACACCAAAGCTCTATCTGCATCTCTATGAGGAGGGGCAGATAGTATTCCCGGTTGACGAGCCTATGGAAAATGCCGGAGGACTTACGCCGTTCCAAGCGGCGGAAATGGCATACGATTGCCACAAGAGCCAGCATATATGGTTCAAACTCCAGCGCGGAGAGCTGCCCACCAACGATTGCCGTATTTTCGGTCTGTACCGCAGCACGGTGGGAGCAGACAGCGGAACGGACTTTATGGAAAACCTGCCACAACGATAAAAAACGGACGGAGAGTCGCTGCGGCTTTCCGTCTGTTTTGATGTTCACCGATATTTTTGCGAAATATGGCATTTTCCTATTGACTTGCTTTGCCAAATTGTGTTATAATCCCCGCCGGCGCTGAGAATGCGCCATTTAAATGTCGTTTTTTGAGGTGAAAGTATGGAGCTTGCGGTTGCGAACAGTATGCTGGTTCTTGGCGTCGTTTTGATAGTCAAGGGCGGCGACGCATTTGTTGACGCAGCTGTACGGATGGCCGAAGTGTTCGGTGTTTCCAAGTTTATTGCCTCTGTTGTTGTGAAATAAGTGTTTCTGTCCCTCGAACCTTTTTGGTTTGAGGGACTTATTTTATGTGGAGAATTATGTGGAGAACTGGCAAATGTGGAGAACTGGCAAATGTCAAGATGAATTTTTACAAATGGAATAAAATGTAACACAGTTTTTACGCTGCAGGTTTCCCATGGAGATCTGCAGCGTCTTCTTTTTGTGTTACGTTTCCGGGTTTGGTGTCGCCTGCGGGCGGGTTCACCATGCGGATGTGCTATTGTCAAGACCGCAATTTTTTCACGGCACCGCCGCCGTAACGGATTGGCGGCGGCTTTGAAAAAATGGCGCGAGTGCCCTTGCGGGAGACGGGCAGTCTTGACTATATCTCCTCGGCATGGTGGAGGATAGCAACAAAGCTCGCGAGCGAGCTTTGCTTCACCAATTTTTGATTATGGAGGATTACCAATGAAAGCAGTTGTTATCAAGACCACAGGAAACATCTACCCCGTTACACTCACCAAGCCGCTGCACCGGAGCGCCGGCGCTATCGTCAACGACTATATTGAGGTCGTGCGGCCTATCAATCTGAAGCGGCCTTATGTGATGATCTGCGCCGAGAGCGGACTACTTAAGGATATGCCGCTGAACCTCGTTGCAAGCTATCTCTACGGCATGCAGCACCACGGCAATCCTATCGTCGGCGACGTCATCATCATGCGTGAAGACGGAGTTAACTTAATCGGGCTGGAGGACTTGGAGCTGTTGCGCGTCCAAGCTCAGATGAGCGCGCTGTGGGCAGTGCTGTCCGAAGTGCAGGAGAATAAATGAATAAAGAACTACTAAAAGCCCTGCTTTACATGTTCGACGTACAAATGAAATTACTAAAATATGTACATGAATTAGAAATACGAATTAAGACCTTAGAGGAGGTAAGCGACCATGGCGAAGAATAACATACGCAGCATACGTATTTCCGACGATATACTTGAGCTCATAGAGGCTCAGGCCGGGGAGAACTTCACTCAGAAATATGAGGCACTTATCACGCGCTGCTTCTATGAGCTGCCTGCGGTCGAGCGGAGGTTGGAGCGTATCAATCAAGAAATACTGCAGAAGCTAAAGCTGCTGAATGGCTTGTCAAGAAAGGCAGACGCCTACGCTGCAGCACTGCGGAATATGGAACGAGATATGCAGTCACTAAGCAGAACGATTACCAAAGCTACAGAATTTGAACTGTAACACAAACCACGTGCGCAGCCGGCTTGGATCCGGAGCGCCGGCGACAATTTTTGTGTTACAATATGGGAAGTGACCTCTGCGGGAGCAGGGGTCACTGTTGTTTAAGGTCAGAAACTTTGATGCACAACAGGAGGTGCAGGGCTATGACGAAAAAGCAGCATTACATGACCCGAGAAGAACGATATCAGCTGGAAGCGCTGCGCCGGGCGAAGATATCAGTTTCCGAGATAGCGAGAATCCTCGGCTTCACCCGGCAGACCATATACAACGAGCTGCGGCGCGGTGAGTACGTCCATGATTACGGCTGGTATGAGAAGAAGGAATACTCTGCTGACAAAGGGCAGCAGATACATGACTATATGCAGACCGGCAAGGGTGCAGCATTGAAGATCGGCAGCGATTATGACTACGCTGAGTTTTTGGAGTACATGATACTGCAGCAGCGTTATTCACCTGCGGCAGCTCTGGAAGAGGCGAAGAAGAAAAATTTCCAGACCTCCGTCTGCCGGACTACTCTTTACAGATACATAGACCGAGGCGTATTCCAAAAGCTCACCAACAACGACCTTTGGGAGAAGCCGCGCCGGAAGAAGAAAGCGGAAAAGCCGGAGCAGCGTGTAGTACATGACAAGCTGCCCAGCATAGAGGAGCGGCCGCAGCACATCAACGACCGGAGCGAGCCGGGGCATTGGGAAATGGACTTGATTATCGGCAAGGGCAAAACGGGGCCGGTGCTGCTTACCATGACCGAGCGCCGGAGCCGGGAGGAGCTTATCTTCAAGTTGCCCGACAAAAAGGCAGCCACGGTCAGAGCGGTGTTCGACCGCATGGAGCGCCGCATGCCTGACTTCAAGCAGCGTTTCAAATCCATTACCACGGACAACGGCTCGGAGTTTCTTGAATACGACCAGCTGATTAAATCAGTTAAGTCCGGCAAGCGCTTTGATATCTATTACTGCCACAGCTATGCAGCGTGGGAGAAAGGCACAGTTGAGAACCACAACCGCATGATACGCCGATGGTTTCCGAAGGGTACTGATTTCTCCAAGGTAACGAAAAAGCGGATAGCTGCCGTCCAAGATTGGATGAACAACTATCCGCGTGAGATATTAGGTTGGAAAACACCCATTGAGGCGGCATTGTAACACAAATTATCTGCAGCTGCGACGCCAGGAACAACGAACTTGTGTTACACACGCCCCGCGCGGCTGAAGCCTTGCCGCGGGGCGCGTGTGCTTACTTGTGCTGTCTGCGCTTGTTCCGCGTCCAGCGGCGGGAAGGCTTTGTCACGCCGTCCATATTGACCTGCTGCGTATTCTGCTGCAGCTTCAATATTTCATCTTCGGTCATCATGTCGCCCTCTTTCATAGACTTTTTCAGATTGCCCACGCAGGCGAGGGTGTTATACGCCTCGTAATCCTTATTGGTAACGAACCAGCATTTGCGGGCAATGGGAGCGAGCAGCTGACCGCTTGTAGCGTTCTCCATTTCCCATGCATCGTAATAATTAAGACGCTGGAAGCGCCACAGCTTATCACATTCGACCACATAGCTGGTTACCTGACGAAGCAGAGCGTCAACGTGTCCGAAGCGCTGAGCGGTATAGTACAGGCTTATGTAGTAATGGCGGCAAGTCAGTATGGTATTGAGGAACAGCGGGTCTATATTGGTCTTGAAGCTCCGGCTATTCATCTGTACCGAGAACTCATCGCCGAGTACCAGCGTCACGGTGAGCGTATCATTGGCATTGTCGTAGACCTCTTTACGCTCAGCGTCGAGAACTATTTGTTCAAGGCTGATAAATTCCTCATAAGGTATCGCGAGCTTGACGTTGGAGATTACCTTGACGCGCTGAGTTACCAACTTTTTACGACGAGGACACCATACCTTTTTACCGTCATACTGATGATATGCAGCCACTACACGGTGGACGGCTGACAGCGTTTTACCTTTACCGAAAAGGCCGGTATACGCGACCAGCTCGCCGGTGCTGCATACGTTATACTCTTTGCGCCGGAAGTAGCGGAAACCGTCACGGCAGCCGTTGACTACCAGCTTCACAGGGTGAGCTACCGCGCAGCGCAGCGTGGGGAACATGGCGAGCAGGATAACGCCCACAATGAGAATGATGAATGTCACTTACATTCGCCTCCAGCCGGTGAGCAGGAGCTCGGCAAGCTTGCCGATTACGCCGAAGACGGCAGCTACAAGGAATATACCGACAAACACGGTCAGCAGATAAGGGATAAGCTCTGCCATATTGGTCGGAGCTGAGCCGATGCCCATTATCTCAAAAAAATATGCTACGGCAGCAGCCAACGAAATCCCTCCCTTACTGCTTTTGCTGCGAATTTTACTATCATCATGATGAGGATCAGCAGCAACAGACCCTCGGTTACTGTGTAATCGTTGAGCGGTGTGGTCATGAAGCTGCGTTCATCGGATACGTCAACGAGAATGACCTCAACCGGCTCATCAAGGACAACCATTGTTTCTTCAATTATTACTTCTTCCTCAGTCACCGGCAAACACCTCCCATAATATCCAAATGATTATTGATGCGACCATGCCGAACAAAAACACTTGCCACATCGAGAACGTATATCCCCAAAGGGTCAGCTCGGTTTTCATTATCGTCATTGCTGCGTTAAGCATTGCGCCGAAGTCAGATATCATGGTCTCACCTCTTTATGATGAGCTTGAGCAGCCCGACAAAGACCAATGCAGCTACACCAAAGGTCAGTATTGTGATGATATCCTCGGGAATGAACGGGAATACGGCACCCAGCAAGTCAGTAAAGCCGCCGAACATCTGCGGTATTTTCTCGAAGAGCGACATTACCGTATCGACTACGGCGGTGAGCTTCTCGCCGAGCATGTCCGCAAGAGAAGTCAAACCGTCCAATATGCCGCCAAAAACGGACTCCATCATATCGAGGAAGCCGGCGAGAATAGAGGCAATTAGCTTGCCTATTTTCTTGAATATACCTTCGGTATCATCGGTGCTATCGGCGGAGTTATTCGGAGGGCCGGTGCCGGCTTCGTCCTTATACTCCGTATTACAGACCGAGCATTTATATATCGTGTAGCCCTGTACGGTTACCGCGCCTGTATCGTCGTACTCTGTAGCGACCGACTGTTTAACCGTCCACGTATGACCCGCTGCGGCTATTTTCTCGGTGTAGCTGTCGCCGCATTCGCTGCAGATATATGTACGCAAGCCGGGAGCTTCGCAGGTGGCCTCGGTGGTTATGTTATCGGTATATACATGATCATCGGATGGCTCCATTCTTTTGGTATAGCTATCACCACATTCACAAGTGTATGTGCGCCATCCATAAGAAGTACAGGTAGGTGCGGTTGTTACTTCATCACTGTATTTATGCTCATGCACTTCTCCGCTATCATCCATATCGCTACCAGTTCCAAAGCTCTCATCACCGGAGACAACGACATATGAGTATTCATCACTCTGAACGAGAGTATCGTCAGCAAGATAGTAGTTGTAGGTTACTGCCTCGTCACCATATATGAGCTCTATGCGGGTAACGTCTATGGTGTCGCCGTCTGTTATTGTGCCGGAGGCGACGTCGATATCATAGGTACGGGTGGTGTAATCGTACGTCCAGCCGGTGGTCAGATACTGAGCGCCGGTTACCGGCTCGGTGAATACCAGCGTCTTCTCGTCGTAGGACTGCGGGGAATAACACTGTTCTATGTCAATGGTATCGTCGGTCAGCTCGGTAACGTAGCTCTTAGGCGATATGTAGTAATTGACGTTGCTGGAATTATCGACCACGCTGTTGTCAACATTATAGTTGTTGATAGTCTGCATCAGGCTGCCGGTTCGGGTGGTGGCAGGAACGACGGTAGTTCCATTAGTGGAAGTAATAGTTGCATTGTCAAGATGACAATATCCTTTATATCCGGCGAGAACAGCGCTCGACCCCAAGCCACTCCATGCAGATGAAAACGCAAATTTAATTCTATGCGGATATCCGGCTGCTACAGAAAGCTTCGCCGTTGTTTCTGCGATTGTTACCGTGTAATGATAATTTGAATATACAGAAGAGCACGAAGCATAGAAAGACGAAACATCAGTCCAAGAACCGTTATAATAGCGCTGCAGAGTATATACTTTTTGAGAACCTGAAAGTCCAGATTGTAGATAAACTTTAAGTTCTACTTCGGGAATTGTAATTGCATACGAGCCATCTTCGGGAGGTATAAACTTCTCCGAATACCATGTATTAATGCAGCCACAGCCTTCGGGCATAGGCATCCAAGAGTAAGAAACCCATGCACAAAAGCCGTGTTCGAAATCCAACGTATTGGGCTCATATGTATAGTTTGTAACATAGTTGCCCGTTACATGACCATCTAAACAAGTGAGCGTTGATTCAGGCAGTCCAAATGCTACGGTATAGCCGGTGTCGTAGTTTGAGATAGTGGGGCTGTCGAGTTCTTCACACTTTTCGGCTTCCAGCTCGCTGAGATAATTGACCGCGGTAATACCGCAAAGCATACAATGCTCGTTAAAGTAACCAGTAAAGGTTCCAAGCGCTATATCAGATGTCCACACATGAGCTCCGCCATCAGGATCGCTAGGGCAAGCGTCCGCACCTGAACGACCATCTAACAGCCAAGCAGTATACTCAGTGAAATCCAAATGATCGGAAAAAATAACATCACCAAAATTAAGAACCGCAAACCGTACAATATCCGGGAAAATTGCGTAGCTGGTCAGCGAAAATGCAAACGAAAATATAATGACAATAACAAGGAAACATGCTATAATCCGCTTAAACAAAGAAATCACCTCAAAGGAGAATGGCAATGGATAACGTGAAAGTAATTATTATTGCTATATGGGTATTAATAACCGGAGCATATGTAAGGACATGGAATAAATACTATGCCAGCCGTAGAGCAGTAGGCGGAAACACATCTTTTAACGGTTATCTGCATTGGCTGATTGATAATTTCAAAAACACACCCGAAGATGAATATAAAACAAACAGCTACTATGAAGCTGATGAGAGAACTACGCAGGAAGCGCGAAAAGGCGGAGCGCAGCCCGGCTCTGATGCCCACTATGAGCAGTGGAAGGCTCAGCAGCGTGAAAAAGAGCAGCAGAAAGAGGATTAACCCTCACGGCTCTGCCGGAGCTTGCTGCGCACTTTGCGCCATAGCCATTGCAAAGCACATACAACCGTTGATATGATGGCGCTGATAATCACCATCGTCACCAACTTCACAAGGAACTCAACAAAAGCAGTCATATTGACCTCCATGAACAAGCTCCGGTTGGGGCTTGTTCTTTTTTTGTATTACACGGTCGCAGCTGCAGCATCGCCGATCGACGCGGCTGCCGGCAATTTTTGTGTTACATTCTGCGAGTGCCTCGGTATAGGCAGAAGAACAGGCCGAAGCTGATTAGTATGATTAGGAAACATATCAAGAAGCGGAAAAAGCTCTGTCCCATGACGGCATTAAATGTCATCGTGAAGAGCTCCGCGCAGTTATTGAAAAAGTTAATCATTTTTACCTCCAACGGGTTTAGGGGTATGAGCATAAGCCCATACCCCATCGAGATCAGTGCTTAGCAACGCCCTTGATCTTCTTAAAGAAGCCAATGGCAAGGGTTACAAGACTTGCACCGATAAACAGAGTGAGGATGGGATTAGCGGTCATCAGATCCCATACAACACCGATACCGGAAGAAAGGAACTCACCAGCTTCGGTAAGCATGCCGGCAGTAGTTACAGCAGTCTCTTCCACGAAATTCACCTCTTTCATATGTAATCGGTTGGAGTTGGAGCGGTTAACCCGCATTTATGTAATACAAACCACGTCGCCGGGCGTCTGCCAGGCGTCGCAATTTGTGTTACAGACTTAGTAAGTGGCCTCGGGATCCTCGTTAACGTCGATATATTCCCGCACCTTTGCCGCCCATGCTTCCAGTCGGGCGTAATGCTCGTTGACGAGCTTCTCGTATTTTGGGTTTGGCGAACAATGCCGACCGTTGAGCAGGCTAAAGAAATCATCGGTATTGCCGCAGATTTTGAGCATGGCGTCAATAGCGTTACCGGCCATGTCAAATACATAGTGCTTGCAGCGCTCCACGTTATATTCGCCGCCGGGCTGGGTGTATATTTTGATACGGCCTACGTCGCCAATGAGGTCGTCCCAATACTTTGTATTCTCCCAACGGGATTTATTACTGTCATTTTCGTCCGGCGTTACGTAACGCAGGTAATTGAGGAGGACACCGGCAAAGGCTTCGCCGATATCCATGGGAATTTTGCTAAACTCGGCAGCTCGTCCATCACGAAGCTGCAGCTCAATACGCACCCAATGCTGATCGTCAATGCCGCGCTCAGCAGCTTTGTCATATATACGGACGCGCACTTTGCTCTGTGGAGAGCCGATATATATACCGGTGCCCTTGGAGCTGCGCACTACTTCCCAATATTTCATTCGGCTTATGAAATTCTGCTGTTCAGTGTCATAAGCTATGGTATCTATATCAAGCACGCCGCAGTGGTCGTCATAGGCCACATCGAGGCGTGTAATGTTCAAGTTGTTAGTGTGAATGAAGTCGAAGAGATCTTGCCATTTTTGAACGAGCTGCGTAAGGTCTTCAAAGTTTCGGCAGCCCTGACCGGACATTTCTACCCATACGCCCATGTCTTCACGACCGTTGTAGTGAATGGATATGCTGCCAAAGTAAAGGCGATCGAGATAACCGCAAGCGCCTTTTGTCTCAGTCCATGTGCAATGGGTCAAGCCCATGGCCTCAATGAGCTGTTCAGGTGTGTGCTTCTTGCTGGTGAACGACAACCAGTCGTATAACACGATGTTGTAGTTGATGTTTGAGTTCATTTTTAAGCCCCCCGTTAGTCTGCTTGTAGGTTGTGCCCCCCTGTTAGCGCGGGGGTGCACCCGGAGGGAGCTACCCTCCGGGCGTTCTTAGGAAACAATTACCAATGATTGGAAAAGAACAAACTTAATCTATTGCGGCCATAATTACACGCTGCTTGTCATCGAAAAACAGTTTGACCTTATCGCCGGGCGTTAGGCCGTTAAACACATCAGGCGTAACGCATTTCTTCTTTTCGGCTTTCATGCCCACTGCAGCATAGTCCTCGCTGGTGTAGCTGCTGACAGGGGAAATGACGTACATGTTGTAATACGGCTGCTTTTCACCATCGTCTTTGAGGACGTTACCGACCGCATGTCCAACGTACACATAACCCGTGTAACTGGTGTCAACTATAAATTCGCTCATATAGAGCACTCCTCTCTGCGGATCTACCGCTAAAAAATAAAAACAGCCGACCAATCGCGCATTGGTCGACTGTCTAAATTTAATTTAAACTCTGCTAATGTGGAGAACTGCGAAAATCCGGTTGACAGAAATGGAGAGTAGCAGTAAAATTATAGATTAGAAAATAGCGTAAAAATATGCAGAATGATCCAAAAAACCTTACTGAAGGGGCGTAGTAAATGGATAGATATATTGTTCTTGAAAACGGCATGGTTTTCAAAGGAAAAGCCTTTGGTGCAGACAAGGAAGTGATTGCCGAGCTGGTATTCACCACCGGTATGACAGCTTACGTGGAAACTCTCACCGACCCCAGCTTTTACGGACAGGCTGTAGTGCAGACCTTCCCCATGCTGGGTAACTACGGCGTTATGGCCGCAGACGCAGAAAGCAAGATCAACGGAGCATGGGCGTATATAGTCCGTGAATGGTGCGATAAGCCCTCCAATTTCCGCTGCGAGGGTGATATCGATACTTATCTCAAGCAGGCCGGTATCCCCGGCGTGTACGGTATAGATACTCGTGCCCTTACCCGCGTGCTGCGCGAAAACGGTACCATGAATTGCGCCGTTACCGCAGACCCTGCCTCTGTTGATATGGACAAGCTTAAGGCATACCGCGTTGCAGGCGCTGTTGCCGCAGTGGGCGGCAAGGCCGTCGGCGAGCGCAAGGCAGAAGAGGGCAAGTACAAGGTCGCGGTAATTGACCTTGGCCTTAAGGACTATATTGCCCGCCGTCTGCTGGCAAGAGGCTGCGACCTCACCATCGTGCCTGCAAGCGTTACCGCCGAGGAGCTTCTTGCTATGAAGCCCGACGGCATCGTGGTTTCCAACGGCCCCGGAGACCCTGCGGAGAACGAAAGCGCCGTTGCCGAGCTTAAGAAGCTGAACAAGAGCGGAATTCCCATGTTCGGTATCGCCCTTGGCCACCAACTTATCGCGCTGGCTCACGGCTTCAAGACCGAGAAGCTCAAGTACGGTCACCACGGCGCAAACCAGCCCGTAAAGTACTACGAAAACGGCCGTGTATACATATCTTCCCAGAACCACGGCTACAGCGTAGTTTCCGCAAGCATCAAGCCTGAGATCGCTGTTCAGTCCTTCGTTAACGTAAACGATGGCAGCAACGAGGGTATTGAGTATAAGCTTGAGCCTGTATTCTCCGTCCAGTTCTATCCCGAAGCAAGCGGCGGAAGCAAGGATACCGGCTTCCTGTTCGATAAGTTTGTCGATATGATGAAAGGGGTGTAATCAATGCCGCTGAATCCTAATATCAAAAAAGTGCTTG
>CAYYLZ010000015.1:0-42288 GCA_964472725.1 uncultured Oscillospiraceae bacterium | reverse complement strand
TGGCGAAGGTAAGGCACAGATGGTCAACAACGCCGACTGGCTCCTTGACCTGAACTACGTTGAGCTGCTGCGCGAGGTTGGCGCATGCTTCTCCGTCAATAATATGCTCCGCGCCGAGTGCTACAAGCAGCGTATGGAGAAGGGTCTGAGCTTCCTTGAGTTTAACTACATGATCATGCAGAGCTACGACTTCTACCACCTGTTCCAGAAGTACGGCTGCAATATGCAGTTCGGCGGCAACGACCAGTGGAGCAACATGCTGGGCGGCACTGAGCTTATCCGCCGCAAGCTGAGCAAGGACGCTCACGCTATGACAATCACCCTGCTTCTCAACTCCGAGGGCAAGAAGATGGGCAAGACTGCTTCCGGCGCCGTTTGGCTCGATCCCAATAAGACCAGCCCCTACGATTTCTACCAGTACTGGCGTAATGTTGATGACGCTGACGTTATCAAGTGCCTCAAGATGCTCACCTTCCTGCCCCTTGAGCAGATTCAGGAGATGGAAAGCTGGGAAGGCAGCCAGCTCAATAAGGCCAAGGAGATCCTTGCTTTCGAGCTTACCGCTCTTGTTCACTCCGAGGAAGAGGCTGCAAAGGCTCAGGAAACTGCCCGCGGTCTGTTTACTGCCGGCGGCGATATAGCCAATATGCCCGCAACTGAGGTTCCCGCAGAGAAGTTCGGCGAGGACGGCACTGTAGGTGCAATTGATCTGCTTGTTATCAGCGGTCTGTGCTCCTCCAACGGCGATGCCCGCCGCAATATTCAGCAGGGCGGCGTTGAGATTGCCGGTAAAAAAATCACCGACGTCGCTGTTCGCTTCACAAAGGAAGACCTCAGCGGCGACGGTGTAGTCGTTAAGCGCGGCAAGAAGAATTTCCACCGCGTATTTGTTAAGTAAATCAGTCGAAAGCGGGACCCATGTAGATGGGACCGTCATAAAGAGAATTGCTAAGCATCCCGAGAGCCTTGGTGCTTTCGGGGTGCTTTTCGTTTGCGGGGGTGCGATAGATGAGTCTGTCGCAGTCCTCGTGCCAGAGCAGGGCGGCGGCAAAGCCGCGGGCGTTATCGTTGGAGCAGAGCAGCTCTTTTATGAACATAGTTTCGGTATTTTCCACTGCTGCAATGGCGTAGTCATCGCCGGATTGCAGCAGATACAGACCGCCGACCGCAATATCGCAAAGCTTTTCGAGGAAACGCAGGGCATGAATGCTGTACTCCATGTGAGGACGGTCGGAAAGCAGCTGTTCGCGCAGCTCACCGTATTTTTGGGGAGTGATTTCGCTGACTTTGGCATTTATTGCGCCCTCGCGCTCGATCGTATGCTCGCTGACATAGAATGCGGGAATGTACCCGGCGTGCTTGTAATACTCAAAAAGCTCGTCGCCTGCGGGAACAAGGCAGGAAACACTGTATTTTTCTGCGCAGTAATCGCGGCACGCGGCGGTCAGCGCCTTGCCGATGCCCAGACCACGAAACTCGGGGTGTACGCCCACGGCGTAGATATAAGGGCAGGGAAGAGCGGTTTCGCCGTTTTTGAAAGTGAAAATATCAAGGATATAAGCTGCGCCTATAAACTGACCGTCCTGCTCTGCGGCGAAAGCTTCCATAACCGGAGCGAGTGTAGAGAAAAATGCCGAAAGGAAAAATTCGTCGTCATGGAAAACAGAAGTCCACAAATTTTGGAGAGCGGAATAATCATCAAAATTAACTTTACGGATATTTGCCATTATTTGATCACCGCCATATATTTTTCTTCAAGAATTTCGGGGTAGTAGGAGAGCTTTGCCTTTCGAAGGTTTTCAAGCCCCATATCATCTTCACGGTTGATGTATTCGACCTCGGGGTACTTTTCTTTCACCATACGCACAAACTCGCGGTTTATCATAGGATAGGTGCCGATGATCGATGCGTCGGCCTTTTCAAAATGTACAATATAAGTATCGTTGCAAATCCTTTCGCCGACGGCAAAAGCGCAGGGTCTGTCGCCAATATAGAGATACAGGCCGTCCAGCTTCAGTTCGTTGAAATATGACATGGCAATACGCATGGCGCGGGCCTCGTCGAAAGCGCTGTCATAAGAGGACTCGTCATGCTCGGCGATCCATTCGCCCATCATATCCGCCCACAGAGAGCTGTTCACGTCCGTCATAGGAACCGTGTGCCACTCGTGTTCGGCAGTGAAACGGTTGATGAAGTTGCGCTTGGAATGCAGCTTCTTGCCCGCCAAAGTGGAGAGTTTTTCGGCTGAGTAAATGTAGTCGAATAGGTCGCGCACAGGGGTTATGTCAAATTTTCCCGGGAAAAGCGATTCCAACATGGCTGCATTGGCGGCAGGGATCGTGTGGAGAATAAAAGGCTCGCCAAGCTCGTCGCAGTGAGCAATGAGCTGAGCTATAACAGAAGCGAACTGCTCGTCCGACTCTGTGCCAATAGGGCAGGAATAGTAGTTGCTGCCTTCCACGTTAGTGCATATCACCAGACAGCCGTCTATCATTGCCTGCTTTGCCATGAAGCTTTCGCCCCATGCGAAGATATTTGTAAAGCTATAGTCTGCGTTTTTGATGCCCGCAGAATAAATTATAGGATAAATCCAGTCCCTGTCGGCTAAAGTGACAGGCTTGAAATCCAACATGAAAAATTACACCTCTGTTACAGCGTGTGGTCGCAAATTTCTTTGATTTTGTCCTCGAGGCGAATCAAATCCTCGAAAGTCTCCGGACGTTTGCCCGGATCCCTTAGCAGGGCTGCGGGATGATAGAGCGCCATTATCTGCGCACCGTTGTAATCAAACCACTGGCCGTGCTCCTTTGTGATGCGAAAATCACTCTTTATGAAGCGCATGGCGGAAATTCTGCCAAGGCAGACGATGATCTTGGGGTGGAGCAGTTCCATCTGTGCGCTGAGCCATTTAAGGCAGGACGCCTGTTCTTCGGGCAGGGGATCGCGGTTCTTGGGAGGGCGGCACTTAACGGTATTGGCAATATATATCTTGCTGCGGTCAAGGTTGATCATAGCCAGCATATCATCAAGCAGCTTTCCGGCGCGGCCGACAAAGGGCTCGCCCTGCAGATCCTCCTGCTCGCCGGGTCCTTCGCCGATGAAAAGCACTTCGGCGTTCTGAGAGCCGACTCCGAATACTACGTTTGTGCGGGTTTCGCAAAGCTGACAAGCTGTGCATGAAAGGCAATCTTTTTTCAGGCTTTCCCAATCAAGCATGTGATTTCGATCCTTTCAAATAGTATTTTAAATACGAATTTATATATCTAACTGTGAAATTATACCATTATAAAAACATATTTGCAATCCATATAATAAAATTCAAAGGAATACATTGAACAAAATTAGTTGTATATTTTGGGCAAAATGAAATAAATCGCATTGCCAATTAACATGTTTTTGAGAAAAATTTATATATTATACTTGCAAAGCCCGGAAGTGTATGCTATAATGCATACATAAAAAACACAAGGAGTGTGCAGCTCAAATGAAATTTGCTGATAGCAAGATTAAAAGCGGTATTTATACCTTCCTCGTATTTATTCTCATCATGTTCGAAATGAGTATTCTTTCTGGCTTTAGATTCGTCTATGCTGGCGGTGCTACTGACAGATATGGCAACGGTCTGAGCCTTGAAAAGGTTGGCTCCCTTGCGCTTATTGGCAAGAACCTTGGTTGGAACTATGTTGTATGTTCCATTCTTATCATCCTTGGCATGATTGGCTTTGCACTGTGGCTTGGCTACAACAGAAACTGCGGCGGTGTTATTGCTATGGTTTTTGTTAACCTGCTTCCTCTTCTTGGCCTCATCATTCCCACTGAGAAGTGCTTCAACTTCTTCTGGGGCTACGGCACTGCTCATCTGCTGCCCACCATGTCCCTCTTCAATTTGCACCTGTCCAGAAATTGGGTAACGCATATTATCTTCATCGTTGTAGTTCTGGGTCTCACCGTTGCTGCTTTCTTCGTTGGCAAGGCAATCAGAGCTGCGTACGCAAAGAAGTACGAGTACGACTAATACATAAGAATAATACAAGAGCCGGTCTTTGACCGGCTCTTTTTCTGTTTCTACATAGTAAGGGTTCCGTTTTCGCTTTCGATAAGGCGAATTATTTTTTCCTGTTCACCGGTTTCGGCGTTGACATAGACAAGGTAATGGTCGCCACGCTCGTTTTCGCATTTGAATTCATAGCAGTACACTTCATTTTTTCCGCTGGTGGGTATAACACAAAGATTTTCCGACATTACGGAAAGCGCAGGGGAGACCTTTTCAAGTGCGCTTTCGACAGTGATTATATTCTCGGGAAAGCTGCGCGCACTGTGGTTTGTGATATACCCGGCAGACTCAAAGCCCACTATCTCGCCGGTATCCAAAGAAACTTCTGCTTTTACAAGATCGGGATAACATATATAATCTCCGCTTGTGGCGGCGAAGTTGACTAAAAGGATATTGTCATACATAGTCCAATAGCTTTCCTGCAAATTACCGTAACCATGGTTAGCGAGAAAATCTTTTGCGAGAGCTACTGCGTTGTCGGCGTTCATAGCAGGGGCGCTTCCGGTGCGATATTTGCTCATATTATAGATTTTACCGCCTTGCTTGGTTACGCTGATGCTTATGCTGCCATCATCTGTGGAGAAGCAGTAAAGCGGGATCTCGCCGTCAATCTGATACTCGGTGGAGAGTTTGCCGGGGTCAATGCCGATAAATGCCGCGGCTGTTTTCAATGCAGCTTCGCGGCTGACGTTTTCCATGCCGTTAAGATGCTTGGGGGACGAGGTGTTGATATGCTGGGAGAATGGGCCGTCGTAAACCAACGTGGGTATTTCCGGAAACTCGTTTTCCACCATCTGAAATCTATCGCCCAAAAGCGACGCGGCATTATCTGTGGAAATGTCAGTAAGGCCGATATCACTGATATGCATAGTTCCGTTTTCAATTTCTGCCTGCATATCGATCAGATTTTGAGAAAGAATCGTGGCCGCATCGGAAAGCTGCTGCAGCGCGGAATATTCCTCGTTGCTAAGCTGAGTTCCGCCGGATACTTTTCGTGAAAGGGCGTATGCAAAGTCACCGGTGCGGGTAATGAATGCGGTTGCATTTTCGAGCGTATAATCGGAAAAAGGCAGCTCCGCCATAGACGTCTGCGCGGCATTTGCCTTGCCATAGATATTGGAACATAGCGTGCTCAAAAGTGCCGGTGAGGTGGAGTACAGTGCCTTTTGCAAGGACATATCCAGCTCTGCAACATCGGCAGAAAGCTCGGCAAACGCACGGGTATATCCAGCGTTTATGCTGCGCTCATAGTATGAGGAACGCTGCTCACTGCTGTATACCATGCCGCAGAGCACCACAATTCCGAAGCACAGATAGGAGATAAGGAGAATAAAGCTTTTCTTTCTTATTTTTAAATAATTCAATGTAAAAACCCCCTTGCAGTAATTTTGTGCTGCAAGGGGGGATTTGATTAGCGGAAAATATTTACTCGAGAGTAAAGGTGGCCAGCATAGCGTTGAACCAAGCGTAAGTTTCGGTGTTTTGAGAGGTGCTGCTGATAACTATGGTTATAACGCCGCCGGAAACATCAATGAGATATGCCGTGAGATACTGCGAAGCGTTGTATGCTATTACGGATTCGGCGCTTAGTGCCTCCACACCCACGGAGTAGTAGGAAGAAAACTCGATGTCGGTGAAGTCAATGTAGCTGTCAGCGAAAGCGGGGAGGATAGTCTCGGCCTTACCGCCGTTGATATAGCTTATTTCCATATAATTTGCGGGGGCGGCATCTTCCGCAAGGGGGGTGAACAAGTAGGCGTTGTTTTTGAACTCTACACCGTAAGCGGAATTATCGTAAAGCATGGTAAAGCTGAGCGTATCCTGCCGCAGGTCGGCGGAGTAGGGGATAACTGCAGCTGTGAGGGGAGAGCCGTTTACATAGATGGTCAGCTCTTCTGCGTTCTCGGGCGGTGTGACGGGTTCGGGAGACTGGGAGGGCTCGGGTTCGTCAATGTCCGGAGATTCAGTGGGAGTGACGTCCGGTTCGACAGTGGGTTCGACGGACGGAGGTACAGCGTCTATAGGCGCGGTGGTTACCGGCGGTTTGTCGGTTTCTTGCGGAACGGGGTCCTGTCGGAACAGAAACTCGCAGCCGGAAAATGAAACAAGCAATACTGCCGCTGCAATGAAAGCAATAACTTTTTTCATACATTACCTCCTTTTCTGCAGAATTGAGCGTAATTTTAGTTTGCGGAAAGCATTTCGATGCCCTTACGCATTCTTGTAAGAGCCTCGTCTTTGCCGAGAAGATAAGCTATCTCGAATGCGCCGCCGGGAGTTACAGTCTTGCCGGCCATGGCAATACGTACAGGCCACAGAACCTTGGCATTTTTGAACTCGTTTGCGGTAGCGTAGTTGATGAGCGCGTCATGGATATTGTCCATAGTCCAGTTCTCTATAGCCTCCAGAATGGGCAGGGTAGCGTTAAGCATTTCGAGAGAAACTGCGGAGTCGGTTTTGGACTTCTTGTTTGTGTAAAGCTCGATGGAATACTCGGGCAGTTCCGTGAAGAAATCAAGCTGCGCGGGAATATCGGTCAGCTTTTCGCAGCGCTGATGGAGCAGGGAAGCGATAAGGACGGTGTCCATGCCCTCGGGAACAGCGGAGGAAATATAGGGGAGAGCGGCTTCGTGGAACTGCTCGGGAGTCAGAGCGCGGATATATTCGCTGTTGAAATAAGCCAGCTTAACGATATCGAAGATAGCGGGAGACTTGGAAATGCCGGTCAGGTCAAATACTTCGGAAAGCTCCTGCAGGGAGAATATCTCACGCTCGGCCTGTTCGCCTCGGGGACTCCAGCCGAGAAGAGTAACGTAATTGAGGATAGCGGGAGTGATGTAACCGAGAGCCTTCAGATCCTCGTAAGAGGGGTCGCCGTGACGCTTGGACATCTTGTTGTGCTGGTCGCGCATAACGGGAGAACAGTGTACGTAAGTGGGGATTTCCCAACCGAATGCTTCGTAAAGCAGATTGTACTTGGGTGCGGAAGAAAGATACTCGCTGCCGCGTACAACGTGGGTGATACCCATGAGGTGGTCGTCGATAACGTTTGCGAAGTTGTAGGTAGGCATACCGTCGCGTTTGATAAGAACCTGATCGTCGAGGGTCTTGTTTTCCACAGTGATATTGCCGTAGATGGCGTCGTGGAAGGTGGTATTGCCCTCGGAGGGGATCTTCTGGCGGATAACGTAGGGCTCGCCCGCGGCTACGCGTGCCTTTGCGTCTTCAAGGCTGATGTCACGGCAGGGGTCAGCTGCGCGGTTGAACTCGCCGCTGTCCTCCTCGGACTCGGTTTTTTCGCAGAAGCAGTAATAGGCATGTCCTTTTTCAATGAGCAGCTCAGCATAGGGCATATAAGTGTCCTTGCGCTGGGACTGTACGTAAGGGGCTACGGGGCCGCCAACATCGGGCCCCTCGTCCCATGTAAGACCGCACTCGGTGAGGGTGCGATAGATAACTTCGGTAGCGCCTTCAACAAAACGACCCTGGTCGGTATCTTCTATGCGCAGAATAAAAGTGCCGCCTGCGTTACGGGCGATAAGCCAGGTATAGAGCGCAGTGCGGAGATTACCGACGTGCATATAGCCGGTGGGGCTGGGGGCAAAACGGGTACGAACTTTGCCCTTGGGAATGCGGGCCTCCATGGCCTCAAAATCAAAATTCTTGTAGTTCATTTATTATATGTCCCTTTCAAGAGAATTATCGAGTGTATACAAAGTATCAACCTATATTTTACGTTTGAGCCCAAAAATTGTCAAGAGGAATTACCTCGAAGTATGGAGCTTGTTGTAATTGTTTGCATGGTGTGATAATATAAGACAAAATAATAGCAATGACAGGGAGAGTTGTTATGAAAATTGATTTTTGGGAAAAGGCATTTGAAGATGATACTACGTTCCTGTTTGGAGCGGCGCCCAATAGAACCATTTTGGAGCTTGAACACCTGTTTGATAAGCAGTGGAACATTCTTGATGTAGGGTGCGGTGATGGTAAAAATTCAATATACCTGGCCAAGCAGGGGTTTGAGCATATAGATGCGTTTGATGTATCGGAAAATGCCATTAAGAAAATCAGCAGGCTGTGTGAAAAGCATTCGCTGCATATCAACACTAAAAATACGACGGTTCAGGACTTTGTGTTTGAAAAGCAGTATGACCTTGTGCTGTCTTTTGGCGTATTCCATTTTGTCGCAAAAGACGAATGGAAAGCCTTTATAAAAAGAGCAAAAGACAACACAAAGGTTGGCGGTATTCACATAATTCAAATGTTTACCGATGAAATTGCCCCTACATTTGATATCGCGCCATACGCTGTAGGTATGGCGACAGATGGTGAAATAAAATTAATGTATGAAGATTGGGAAATTTTACAGTTTCTATCCTATACATTTGAAGAAGAACACGAGAATGTTCCTCGACATAAGCATGCGTCAAATAAACTTGTGGCAAGAAAAGTGAAATAATTATCGTGTCCTCCCGCGAATGTGGGAGGACATAATTTTTTTACATTTCACAGTACCTTAAACCGCCATATTTATGTATTTTTCGGTTGTAAAATAAGGCATTTAGTGGTATTCTAATAAAATAGTATAGGTATAATTGCCCGTACTGTATTTTAAGGCATAAACGGAAGGAGATAACTATGATTTCCGAGAAAATGATAAAGCTCGCCGGCGGAAATTCTGCTATCCGAGCCATGTTTGAAGAAGGCAACCGTCTTGCGGCGCTCTATGGCCGCGAGAATGTATATGATTTCAGTTTGGGTAACCCTAATTTCCCCGCACCTGCTGAAGTCAACAACGCAATAAAGAAAGTACTTGACACAGTAGACAGCACCGTGGTGCACGGATATATGTCCAATTCCGGTTTCGAGGATGTGCGCGGCGCTGTTGCCGACTCTATAAACAGACGCTTCGGCACTTCTTTTGCTACCAGGAATATACTGATGACAGTGGGCGCAGCGGGCGGCCTTAACGTCATTCTCAAGACCCTGCTCAATCCCGGCGACGAGGTTCTCACATTCTCGCCCTATTTTGTTGAGTACGGCAACTATGTGGGAAACTATGACGGCGTGCTGAAGGCTGTACCAGCAGATTCCGAAACTTTCCAGCCCGACGCCGAAAAGCTCGCTGCTGCCGTTACTCCCAAGACCAAGGCGGTCATCATAAACAATCCCAACAACCCCACCGGTGTTGTTTATTCCGAGGAGACGATCAAAAAGCTGGCTGCGGCTCTTGAAGCAAAGCAGCAGGAATACGGCATTTCCATTTACCTTATTTCCGACGAACCCTACCGTGAGCTTGCATACGACGGCGTAGACGTACCTTATCTCACCAAGTTCTACCGCAATACTATTGTAGGCTACTCCTGGTCCAAGTCTTTGTCCCTGCCTGGCGAGCGTATCGGATACCTTGTGCTGCCTGACGAGCTGGACGAGGCTGAGCTTATCACGACCGCAGCCTCCATTGCAAACCGCGTGCTGGGCTTCGTAAACGCCCCCTCTCTCATGCAGCTTGCCGTAGCAAAGTGCGTGGACGCACAGGTTGACCTTGCCGGTTATGACGCAAACCGCAAGGCTCTTTATGAAGGTCTTAGAGGATTGGGCTTTGAATGTGCCAAACCCGAGGGCGCTTTCTACCTTTGGGTAAAGTCTCCCGAGGCTGACGAAAAAGAATTCGTAAGCAAGGCAAAGAAGTATAATATTCTCATGGTTCCCGGCTCTTCCTTCGCGTGGCCCGGCTATGTTCGCCTTGCATACTGCGTTTCCAATGATATGATAGTGCGCTCCATGCCCGCCTTCAAGAAGCTGGCAGAGGAGTATGGCCTTTAATCAAGGAGGATATAAAAATGGACGCTAAAAAGACAATATTCAGCGGAATTCAGCCCAGCGGTGACCTTACTCTGGGTTCTTATATGGGTGCTATCAAGAATTGGGTAGAGCTTTGCGACAGCTACAATACCTACTTCTGCATAGTCGACATGCACGCCATCACCGTGCGCCAGGACCCTGCAAGCCTTAGAAAGAGAGCTATTTCTCAGCTGGCACAGTATATCGCATGCGGTCTTGACCCCGCAGACAATACCATATTCATTCAGAGCCATGTGCCCGAGCACGCACAGCTCTCCTGGGTACTTAACTGCTATACCATGTTCGGTGAGCTTTCCCGTATGACTCAGTTCAAGGATAAGTCTGCCAAGAACGCCGACAATATCAATGCGGGTCTGTTTACATATCCCGCCCTTATGGCAGCGGATATTCTGCTCTATCAAACCGACCTCGTTCCCGTAGGTGAAGATCAGAAGCAGCACGTTGAGCTTACCCGTGATATCGCACATCGCTTCAACACCGTTTACGGCGACGTGTTCAAAATGCCTGAGCCCTATATTCCCAAGGTTGGCGCCCGCATCATGAGCCTTACCACTCCCGAGAATAAAATGTCCAAGTCCGATAAGGATCCCGGCGGCTGCATCTATATCATGGATAAGCCCGAGGATATCATGCGCGCCTTCAAGCGTGCCGTTACCGACTCCGACACTGTAGTCAAGTTCGACCCGGTCAATAAGAAGGGCGTTTCCAACCTGATGACCATTTATTCCACCGCCACCGGCAAGACCCTTGAGGAGACCGAAAACGAGTTCGTAGGCAAGGGCTACGGCGATTTCAAGATTGCTGTCGGTGAGGCTGTAGTTGAACTGCTCAGACCTATTCGCGAGAAGGCCGATGATCTCATGAAAAACAAGGATTATCTTGTTTCCGTATACCGTGAGGGTGCCGAGCGTGCTTCAAGAGATGCATACAGAACCCTGCGCAAGGTTTATAAAAAGGTTGGTTTCGTAGAGAGATAAGAGGAGTTTTCAGCAATGATTACAACTGTTGACTTACAGCTTATTGTCAAGGTGCTGCTCGCCCTTTGTGCAGCCATTGTAATGAGCTTTGCGGCAACACCTGTTGTTAAGAATTTAGCAACCAGAGTGGGCGCTGTAGATGTGCCCCGGGATAACAGACGTATGCATGACCACCCCATACCCCGACTTGGCGGTCTTGCCATATTCCTAGGCTTTATCCTTGCGGTGCTGCTGTTTGCAGATGTTAATAAGCAGATACGCGGTATACTGCTGGGCTGCGTTATCATCGTTATCGTTGGCGCTATTGACGATACAGTGCCCCTTAAATGGTGGGTCAAACTGCTCGGACAGTTTGCCGCGGCAGGCGTAGCCGTATGGCATGATGTGGTTATTACCGTATTTTCAAATCCTATAATTTTCTCGGACAACCATTATCTCATGCTGGGCGGCTTGGCAATTCCCATAACAATCTTCTGGATAGTTGCCGTTACCAATTCCGTTAATCTTATTGACGGTCTTGACGGTCTTGCGGTAGGCGTTTCCGCTATCTGTTCGTTTACGATGCTCATTATTGCGGTGCTCGTTTCCGAGGGTAACGTTGCGATAGTAATGGCGGCATTGGCAGGCGGCTGCATAGGCTTTATTCCGTATAATCACAATCCTGCGAAGATTTTTGCCGGCGATACCGGTGCTCTTCTGCTGGGTTATGTGCTGTCAACGATGTCGGTGCTGGGTATGTTCAAAACCTACGCTATAGTATCCTTCGTTGTGCCTTTCCTGGTCATGGCGCTGCCCCTGTTCGACACTACTATGGCCTTTACCCGCCGCATTCTCAAGGGACAGAACCCCATGAAGCCGGACAGAGGTCATATCCATCATAAGCTTATTGACCTTGGCCTTAATCAGAAGCAGGCGGTGGCTATACTTTACTGCGTAAGCACCGTGCTTGGTCTTTCCGCCGTGGTACTCACCACCGGCGGACTTATGAAGGCTGCTATAGTACTGGTGTCCTTTGCCGTTGCGGCGATCATCGGTGTGTTCATTTTCAAGACAACAAGGCGCGAAAATCAGGCGCGTATGGCCCTCTATGATAAGGAACACGGTATGCTGAAAACCGATGGCAAAAAGGTTCGCGTCATGTCCGTTTTCGGCACAAGACCCGAGGCTATAAAAATGGCGCCCCTTGTTATTGAGCTGGCTAAGCATGAGGGTATTGAAAGTATATGCTGCGTTACCGCTCAGCACCGCGAGATGCTGGACTCCGTTATGGATGTGTTTGGCATCAAGGCGGATTATGACCTTGATATCATGGAAGCCTCGCAGACCCTGTCTACAATAACCTCCAAGGCTATAATCGGTCTGGAAAAGGTTTATAAAGAGGCTAAGCCGGATATCGTGCTTGTCCACGGCGACACCACGACCACATTTTCCGCCTCGCTGGCTGCGTTTTATGCAGGCGTGAGAGTTGGTCATGTTGAGGCGGGACTGCGCACTAACGATAAGTTTTCTCCGTATCCCGAGGAAATGAACCGCAAGCTGGTAGGCGATATCGCAGACCTGAATTTCTGTCCTACCGGCGGCAACAAGGCTAACCTTTCTGCAGAGGGTATCAAGACGGGCGTGTTCGTAACAGGCAACACCGTTATCGACGCCATGAAGTATACGGTTCGTGAGAACTTCGAGTCCGCCGTGCCTGAAATTAGAGAACTTCCCACTGATAAGAAGATAATTACCATCACCTGCCACCGCAGAGAGAATTACGGCGAGCCCATGGAAAACATTTTCCGTGCCGTAAGACGTATCGCTGAGGAAAGGGAGGACGTAATCTTCGTATATCCCGTTCACCTGAGTCCCACCGTGCAGAAGGTTGCCAATGAAATGCTGGGTGGCGTTGAGAATATCAGGCTCATTGCGCCTCTTGATGCGGTTGAGATGCATAACCTTATGGCAAAGAGCTATATGGTCATGACCGACTCAGGCGGTCTGCAGGAGGAAGCTCCCTCCATCGGCAAGCCGGTGCTTGTTCTGCGCCGTGAAACAGAAAGACCCGAAGCGGTTACAGCCGGTACTGTAAAGCTGGCCGGTGTTGAGGAGCGGCAGATATACGATATGGCCATAGAACTGCTCACGTCCGAGGCCGCTTATAATAAGATGGCAGAAGCAGCTAACCCCTACGGAGACGGAAAGGCCTGCGAGCGAATTGCAAAGGCTATACTCTACGCATTCGGCAAAACCGATGAGCGCCCCGCCGAATTCAAATAAAAGTATTATGACAGGAGGTAATTATGGAACGAAAAAGATTGATTCTGTTTTCAGGAATATCTATCGTTTGTCTTATTACCGCCGTTATAATTATTCTTGTGTATCTTAATATGTCGGCCGACACCCCGGAGGTTCATCTTCCAAAGGAAACGGCGGGAATTTCTTCGGACGTAAATAATGAGGGCGAGGGCAGGGAAGATGTAAATAAACTGAACTTCGCTGAGCTTCGCCCTGACACCGTTCAGTATATCCTTGAGATAATTGAAAAGCCCAAAAGCTATTCCTGTAATTACTCCGTGGAAAGCTTTTGGGAGGATGGCAGAGCGTATTTTGATGTTTCTGTGTACGTGAAAGACGATGTGTTCAGCGTGACTATCCTGAACGACGCATATCTGAAGCACTGTATTTTTACAGACGAGGAGTTCTATATTTGGTATATAGACGAGAAGGACTATTATGATGGTAAGCGTGGAACCGCCATCAGCGACGAAAAAATAGCCGATGCGGTTCAAATGTCAGGCTCTTATAAAAGCTTGATGGAGCTGGAGCCGGAACAAATTATTGAAACAGATTACATCGAAGTTGACGGGGTCTACTGCGTGTATGTCAAGGCGGAAATGGGGCAGTTGGGCTATATCAGCGAGTATTATATCTATCCCGATACGGGACTTCTGCTAAAATGCGAGATATACGACGGAGAGACTCTAGTTTACCGCATGAACGGCGGAGATGTTATGCTTACCGCTCCCAATGACGAGTATTTTACTTTGCCGGGCGGCAAAGTCATTTCATGATTATTTAAAACCACTGAGGATAAGGACGGAGAGTATTATCAATATCTCTTCGTCCTCTTTTTCAAGGTACAGGAGAAGTAAGACCAATATAAGAAGTAGGTCGCCAATGTCCATTCCCTCGGGCATGAAGTTTCCTAAAATGCCTCGCAGGCTGCCGGCAAGCTCCTTGCCCGGAAAGGGGAAGGGGAGTGCGGATTGCGGCCTTTGATTGTGGGCGATGTGATCCTGAGTTGGCTGCGGGATATGGCTTTCCTGTGGTTGAGAAACGGGGAACTGCCGCTCGTCTATTTGTGGCAGCCTGCTGTCGTCAACACGATAAAATTTGCCGGTGTTTCCAATATACCTGTTATACACACTTGTCGCCTCCAAACTCGGGAATTATTGTCCTTGCTATTTTGGCAAGTCTGGCAATGTTCATTGCGCGGTCTACCTTACTTATACGTTCCTGACTAAGATATGGCCTGAGCGCACCCAGCAAAGTGGAGGCTTCGCTGGGCTTGGAAAATTCGCTCATTGCCCGCGTCATTACCTGCATTATCCGCGGATCCATTGGCAGCTGCGGTTCTGCCTGCTGTTGGGAAACGGGCGCTGCGGCCTGCGGTTCCTCACCTCCAAGCGCAAGGCTTTGAGCAAGATTACGTATTTGCTCCATACTTTCTGGTGATGAAAATATGGCACTTATTTTACTTTGCAGATCGTCCATTGCAGCGCCTCCCAGTGCATTATTTGAACATTTTTGCCAGCTCTTCGGCGAGCCTTGCACCTTCCTTTGTGCTAAGTACGTTTTTTACTATGCTCTCCAGTGCGGCAGTATCGCCGCTTGCCATTGCTTTTTTTACAGTGTCGCCGTTGCCCAGCATTTGTCTTATTTTCTGCGCGTCCTGAGTTTCGGCAAGGTTTTTTAAAGCATCATTTTTACCGGTGAATGCGGTGTTGTTATGTCCTGCGAGAAGGTCAGATGCGAGTTTTTCAAAATCGGTTGGCATGGTGATCCCTCCATTCAACCTCATTATATTCAATATACGGCGGGAGGTTACTTTATGACCAAAATATTAGTGTTTTCGGATTCTCACGGCGAGGTTGAGAATATGGTGCGGATAATCGAATCTGCACAGCCCGATATTGTTATACACCTTGGTGACTATACTTCCGACTGCGACCAGTTGTGCCGCCGATTTCCTGAGCTGCAGATAACCGGTGTGCGAGGTAACTGTGACTACCGCTCCGCCGTGCCGGAGCTGCGCAAGCTGCACGTGGACGGAAAGCTGATATTTGCCTCCCATGGACACATTTATAATGTAAAAAGCGGATATACGCGCATCTGCTATGCCGCCATGGAGGCTGACGCAGATATCCTGCTTTTCGGCCATACCCACATAGCTTATCGTGATATCGGACTTGGAATGGAAATCATGAATCCGGGCTCTATCGGCAGGGGACGTAACCCGAGCTATGGTGTGATTACTATTGATAAAGACAAGATTGAACTGGAGATAGTTTATATATAAGGAGATAAATATTGAAAAAGCCTGAGATGATACTCTTTGATTATGGTCAAACACTATGCTGTGAACCGAAATTTGACCTACCGCGCGGATATCGTGCTGCCTATGAATACATAATAGAAAATCCTGATGATATAACCGCTGATGAACTGTACAAAGCGTCGGAGAGGCTGTTTCAAGAGTTTGAGCAGTGCCGTAAGCTTGGCTTTGAAGTGCATCAACAGCGAGCTTTGAACTGCGCTTTTGAGAGACTCGGTATTAAATTCAGCATTCCAATAAACGAACTGGAAACGGTTCTTTGGGATAATACATCTATCGGTGCGGTTATGCCTTATGTAGCCGAAATGCTGGAATATCTCGACAAGAAAGGTATACGTACAGGTGTTATCAGCAATATAGGCTGGACGGGAGAGGCGCTTACCCGGAGATTGAACCGCCTGCTGCCAGAAAATAATTTCGAGTTTGTGATTGCGTCGAGCGAATATGTGGTGCGCAAGCCTGACAGAAGGCTTTTTGAGGTAGCTATTCAGAAAGCAAAGCTTTCGCCTGCTAAGATATGGTACTGTGGTGACAGCGTAAAATATGACGTGCACGGTGCATATGGTGCCGGTATACAGCCGGTGCTTTACGAAGGTGAAAGCCAAAACCCTGACCCTTATCCAACATATAATGCAGAGGAGAAAATTGATTTTGATTATTTGCACGTCAATAATTGGTTGGAATTTATAGATATTTTGGAGAAAACAGAATAATTTGCATAGAGAAACCGCCGTACAATGCACAGCGGTTTTTGCGTAGGGCTCTATAAGATTATTTTGATATCGGATAGTTCTTTGCATACGTGGTCGGGTGCTGCGGATGTTGCTTGACCATGAACCAATATGGTCATAAGTCCGGCGTTCTTCGCCCCGTTTATATCTGCTACAGGGTTGTCTCCAACCATACAGCAAAACTCAGGGTTATCCGCTGCCTTGATTGCATACTCAAATATTTTGATGTGCGGTTTTTCGAAACCAATGTTAGAGGAAAGAAAATAACCGCTGAAATACTTGTCTAATCCAAAGCGTTCAACTGTATTTATAAGCTCCGGAAAATTGTTGGAAAGTAAGTAGTTACGATAATTGTTTGCACAACAGTATGCCAATATAGTTTCTGCGTCATCATATAATTTGTAATCGAAATTAATGGCGTTATTCTTGAACTCTTCGCATATTTGCGAACTAATGGCGGCATATATGCCATTTGATTTGCAGAAAGAATATGTCTTGCCACACAGGTTGTCCCACCACTTGCTGCCGGTATAGTCGGGATATGGTATTTCGGGAGTATACCACGAGCAGGCGCTACGCAGAAATTCTTTAATAAAGCCTTCATTGATATTATATCCGTTATTAATTAAGGCGCTGTATAAGGCGTAGGCAAATGATTCATTTTTGTGCACCAGGGTTCCGTCAAAATCCTAAAAGATTGCTTTATTCATACGCTGCCTCCAAGAAGCTATGTAAATTAATATACGGCACTACTATTAAGAAGTGCCGTATACGTTTATCTTTGTTTAGTTGTCCTTCATCAGCAGAACCATGACGGCCTTCTGGGCGTGGAGACGGTTTTCGGCCTCTTCAAAAATCTCGTCGGCATGGCTTTCAAATACGCCCTCGGAAATTTCCTCGCCGCGGTGTGCGGGCAGGCAGTGCATTACCATGCAGCCGGGCTTTGCGACCTCCATGAGCTTCTCGTCTACGCAGTAGCCAGCGAAGTCGCGCATACGCTGCTCCTTTTCGCTCTCCTGCCCCATGCTGGCCCATACATCGGTGAAGATAACATCTGCGTCCTTGGCAGCCTCGAAAATGTCACTGGTAATAGTAAGCGTATGGCCCTCAACGGTAGCGGCAAAGTCGATGACCTGCTGGTCGGGACGGTATGCGTCGGGGCAGCCAACGGCTACGTCCATGCCGCTCTTGAGGCAGCCGACGATGATGGAGTTAGCCATGTTGTTGCCGTCGCCGATGTAAACTGCCTTGAGACCTTCAAGAGTGGAATAATGCTCGCGAATGGTCATAAGGTCAGCAAGAACCTGGCAGGGATGGGCAAAGTCGGTAAGACCGTTGATAACGGGAATGGAAGCGTACTCGGCAAGCTCCTCCACCTTGCTCTGCTCGAAGGTACGGATCATGATACCGTGGCAATAGCGGGAAAGAACACGGGCAGTATCCTTGATAGGCTCTCCGCGGCCAAGCTGACTTTCTGCGCTGGAGAGGAAGATACCCTGACCGCCAAGCTGATAGATGCCGGTTTCAAAGGAAACTCTGGTGCGGGTGGAATTCTTCTCGAAAATCATCGCAAGAGTCTTACCGGCGAGGTGCTCGTGCTTGATGCCATGCTTCTGGTCATACTTGAGCTGATCTGCCAGATCGAGTATTTCATTTATCTCTTCGCTGCTAAGGTCGAGCAGCTTGAGCAGGTCGGTGTTTTTCATTATGCTTCCTCCATAACTTTCTTGAAGATTGCGAGACCCTTGTCGATCTCTTCATAGCTGATGGTAAGAGGGGGCAGCAGGCGGATAACATTGGAGCCTGCGGTAAGACAGACAACGCCTTCCCCCAGCATTTTCTTAACCAGCTCGGAGTGAGATGCACCGTTTATCTCGACGCCTATCATCATGCCAAGACCACGAACATCGGTGATATACTTGCTGTTTATAGCGGCGAGACCCTTGCGGAAATACTCGCCCTTACTGACGACATCTTTGAGAAAATCGTTGTCCAGCTTATCCAGTACCGCAAGGGCACCGGCGCAGCAAATGGGATTGCCGCCGAAGGTGGTGGCGTGAGTTCCGGGGCCCAGTACGTTCTTACACTTTTCGTTTACCATGAAGCCGCCAAGGGGGAGGCCTCCGCCGATACCTTTGGCAAAGCTTACGGCGTCGGGAAGCAGCTCATACTGCTGGAACGCAAACAGGGAGCCGGTGCGGCCAACGCCTGTCTGTACTTCATCGATGAGAAGAAGAATATCATTATCGGTGCAGAACTTGAGAACGGAATTTACAAAGTCGGGAGCCAGTGGCATTACGCCGCCTTCGCCCTGAACAAGCTCCATCATGACAGCGCAGGTGTTGTTTCCGGCAGCTTCCTTCACGCTTTCGATGTCGCCGGCAACGGCATAGGTGAAGCCTTCGGTGAAGGGGAAGAAGTAGTTGTGGAAACGCTCCTGGCCGGTAGCCTTAAGGGTGGTGACGGTTCTGCCGTGGAAGGAATTAACGAGAGTCACAATGTTGTGGCGGCCTTCGCCGTATTTGTCATAGCTGTACTTTCTTGCCAGCTTGATAATACCCTCGTTGGACTCGGCCCCGGAATTGGAGAAGAAAACCTGAGACATTCCGGTGCGGTTTTTCAGCTCCTTGGCGAGCCTTGCGCAAGGCTCGGTGTAATATAGATTGGAAACGTGAGCGAGCATGCCAGCCTGTTCGGAAACGGCGTTTACCCAGTTTTCGTCGGCATAACCGATGGAGTTTACGCCAATGCCGCTGGCAAAATCTATATACTCCTTGCCGTCAAAATCCTTGAGAGTAGCGCCCTTGCCGCTTTCAAAGGCGACAGGAAAACGAGAGTACGTAGGCATTACGCTGGAGTCCAGCATATCAATAACTTTTTTAGAGGTCATTTTAATCCTCCTTACTTTATCATTGTACCAATACCTTCATCAGTAAAGCTTTCGATGAGGATAGAGTGGGGAACACGACCGTCCAGTATGGTGGTGCGGTCTACGCCCTGACGAACAGCCTCTACGCAGCAATCTACCTTGGGTATCATGCCGCCCTTGACAACGCCGTTCTTGATAAGCTTGGGAATCTCGGTAAGATGCACCAAAGGCAGCAGGGTGGACTCGTCCTTGGGATCGAGCATCAGGCCTGCGATATCGGTGAGCAGAATGAGTTTTTCCGCGCCCAAAGCTATAGCCAGCTTGGAGGCCGCGGTGTCCGCGTTAATATTATAGGTAACGTCTGCGTCAACACCCTGGGCAACGCTGGAGACAACGGGGATATATCCGCCGTCAAGGGCGTAGGAGACAATATCGGGAGTGACTTTCACAATATTGCCCACATAACCATAGTCCACGCCGTTTTCAAGCATTCTTTCGGCTTGGAACAGGGAGCCGTCAGTGCCGCAAAGGCCAACGGCACGGCCACCGGTGCGGTTGATGGCGGAAACGAGATTCTTGTTTACCTTGCCGCAGAGCACCATCTGAACTATGTCCATGGTCTCTTCGTCGGTGTAGCGGAGACCGTTAATAAACTTGGACTCCTTGCCGATTTTTGTGAGCATTTCGTTTATCTCGGGGCCGCCGCCGTGTACAAGAACCACGCGAATGCCTACGAAGGACATAAGAACTATATCCTCCATTACAGCTTCGAAAAGCTCCTGATTTATCATTGCGTTGCCGCCGTATTTGATAACGATGGTTTTGTTGGAATATTTCTGTATGTATGGAAGCGCTTCGGACAGTATTTTTGCTCTGTCAAGATTAGACATTTCCAGACTTCCTTTCTCAGGTGCGATAATCGCCGTTTATACGAACATAATCGTAGGTAAGGTCGCAGCCCCAGCAGGTTGCTTCGCTGCAGCCCTCAGCCATTACGATGTTGATGATGACTTCTTTTTCGCTGAGTATCTTGCTTGCCAGCTCTTCGTCAAAGTCGAGACCGCGGCCGTCCTTGCATACAGGTACGTTGCCTGCAGAAGAGGCGAAGCTGACGTTTACCTTTTCGGGGTCAAATGTTTCGCCGGAATATCCCATAGCGGCGAGAACGCGTCCCCAGTTGGCGTCGCATCCGAAGATGGCGGACTTGGTAAGGGCGGAGCCTATAACGCTTTTGCCAATTGTTTCAGCCTGTTCTACTGACTTTGCGCCATTGACCTGACAGGTGATAAGGTGCTTTGCGCCTTCGCCGTCAGCTGCCATGGAACGGGCGAGGTCGGTGCAGATAGCAACGAAAGCTTCGAGGAACACATCGTAATCAGCACCCTCAGCGGTAATTTCTTTGTTGCCTGCAAGACCGTTTGCCAGCACGATACAGCTGTCATTGGTAGAAGTGTCGCCGTCAACGCTGATGCGGTTGAAGCTTACGCTGTTGGCGCTGAGCAGTGCCTTTTTCAGCATGGGAGCGGAAATGGCGCAGTCGGTGGTAATGTAGCAGAGCATGGTACCCATGTTGGGGTGTATCATACCGCTGCCCTTGGCGATGCCACCGATGTGAATGGTTTTGCCGTCGATTTCAACTTCGCAGGCAAATTCCTTCTTGACGGTGTCGGTGGTCATAATGGCATTGGCTGCAGCGTCGGAGCCGTCAAAGCTGAGTTGAGCGGCTGCCATGGGAATGCCCTTTTCAATAGCTTCAATGTTAAGGCGCTGGCCGATAACACCGGTGGAGGAAACCATTACGTTTTCGGCGGGGATATTGAGAGCTTCGGCAGCTGCCCGACACATACGTTTGGCGTTTTCCATACCCTCTGGAGCGCAAGCGTTGGCGTTTTTGCTGTTGGCTACGATGGCCTGAGCAACGCCGTCCTTGATGAGCTCCATATCAAGCAAAACGGGAGCTGCTTTTACTTGATTTTTTGTGAAGATACCTGCGGCAGCGCAGGGGATTTCGGAATATATAAGAGCAAGATCTTTCTTAGTGGGGGAGGAATTGGCCTTCACGCCGCAGAAAACACCGGCTGCTTTAAAGCCTTTGGCAGCGCAAACGCCTCCGTCGATGTACTTCATAACTGATACTCCTTATTCAAGACCTCGGCTTTCTTCAAATCCGAGCATTAAATTCATGTTCTGAACCGCCGCGCCGGAAGCGCCCTTGCCGAGATTATCAAACTCGGTGGTTATGGAAGTAAGCTCATCGGTTCCGCAGACGGTTATTTTCATTTTGTTTGTGCCTGTAAGGCTGGAAGCGTAGATAACGGACTCGTCACCGCCGAATTCGGCTACGCTTACGAAGTGCTGACCGGCGTAGTGAGCGCTGAGCAGCTTGTGTATGTCGCGAGCGGTGGGTTTGCCGGGGAGAAGCTCGTTGTGCAGCATGATACTGGTTGCCATACCTGCGTGGAAGTCGCCAAGAATGGGCATGAACACGGGTGTTCTCTCTAATCCGCAGATAGCCTTCATTTCCGGCAGATGCTTGTGGGTAAGGTTGAGGCCGTATATTCTGTGAGATTCATGGCGTGGGTCGCGATTTTCGTCCTCGTATTCAGCTATAAGTTTTTTACCGCCGCCTGAATAACCGGTCAGGGAATGGCAGGTGAGGGGATAATCGGCGGGGATAACGCCGTTTGCAATCAGAGGATAGACCGCTGCAATAAAGCCGGAAGCATGACAGCCGGGATTTGCAACACGCTTGGAGCGGATGATACGCTGGCGGTGTGCCGAAGAAAGCTCCGGGAAACCGTAATCCCAACCGGCTGCGGTTCGGTGAGCGGTAGAGGCGTCGATGATTCGGGTGTTGGGGTTTTCCACAAACTGAGCGGCTTCGATGGCTGCCGCATCGGGCAGGCAGAAAAACACAAGGTCGGCCTCGTTCATAAGGCGCTTGCGCTCTGCGTTATCCTTGCGGAGGGCTTCATCGATCAGCAGCAGATCTATATCATCTCTGCCTTCAAGACGGGAGAAAATTTTGAGACCGGTTGTTCCTTCTTTGCCGTCAATGTAAATTTTCGGCTTCATGAAATGCTCACTTCCTATCGTTCAAAAAAGCCTTCATAGATGCGATCTGTGCCTCAACGGACTTCTGAGAGGGGCCGCCTTCGGCAATTCTGCTGTTTACGCAGTTTTCGAGATTTATATAATCATATACGTCGGGGGAGAACACATCCGACATGGCATTGTATCCTTCGATGGTAAGAGTTTCGAGCGTCTTATTGTTCTTGATGCAGTAGTTGACCAGCATACCGACGATTTTGTAAGCGTCGCGGAAGGGCATACCCTTCTTGACAAGATAGTCGGCGCAGTCGGTAGCGTTGATGAAGCCCTTGCCGGCTGCTGCACGCATGTTTTCGGGCAGCAGAGTCATGGTGTCCAGCATGGCGGTGAAAACGGGCAGACAGGCTCTTACGGTATCTACGGCGTCAAATACGGGTTCCTTATCCTCCTGCATATCCTTGTTATAGGCAAGGGGGAGGGCCTTCATGACGGTGAGCAGGGTTACGAGAGAGCCGTAAACTCTGCCGGTCTTGCCACGTACCAGCTCCGCAATATCGGGGTTTTTCTTCTGGGGCATAATGGAAGAGCCGGTTGCGAAAGCGTCGTCAAGCTCTACGAACTTAAACTCCCAGGAGCACCACAGAACGATCTCTTCCGAGAAGCGGGAAAGGTGCATCATCATGATGGAGAGGTCGGACATAAGCTCAAGAGCAAAGTCTCGGTCGGATACACCGTCGATGCTGTTTTCGGTGATACGCGCAAAGCCAAGCTCAGCGGCAACGCGGCGTCTGTCAATGGGGTAGGTGGTGGAGGTGAGAGCGCCGCTGCCAAGGGGCATTTCGTCCATGCGCTCCAGGCAGTCCTCGAGGCGGGTGATGTCACGGCGCAGCATATTTGCGTATGCCATCATGTAATGAGCGAAGGTCGTGGGCTGGGCACGCTGCAGGTGAGTATATGCGGGCATTATTACGTCCTTACCACTCTCAGCCTTCTTTACGATGGTTTCCAGCAGTGCGATAGCGCTTTCTCTTATAGCCGCAATTTCCTTTTTCAGATACAGCCTGATATCAAGAGCGACCTGGTCGTTTCTGCTTCGGGCAGTATGCAGGCGCTTGCCGGTGTCGCCGATCCTTTCGGTGAGGATAGCCTCGATATTCATGTGAATATCTTCGTTTTCCTCGGTGAATTCAACTTTTCCGGCCTTGATGTCTTCAAGGATCTCCTTGAGGCATTCGATTATTTTGTCAGCCTCTTCCTGCTCAATGATACCCTGAGCGCCGAGCATGCCGGCGTGGGCGATACTTCCGGTGATGTCCTCTTCGTACATACGGGAGTCAAAGGAAATAGAGGCGTTGAGCGCATCGGTGAGCGCATCGGTAGTCTTATCAAATCTTCCTGACCAAGCTTTCATCTGAAATCTCCAATTCTAAGTTCTAAATTAAATCATCATCCTCCGCCGTTGAGGACGGAGGATGATACGTTGTTAAGTCTGATTACTTATTGAGCTTGCCCTGCTTGCGAAGTGCGTTTACCTTGATGGGCAGACCGTAAAGGTTGATGAAGCCTTCAGCGTCCTTCTGGTTATAATCGCTTTCGCCGAAGGTTGCGATGTTCTCGCTGTAGAGAGAATAGTCGGACCATACGCCGGCCTTGATGATGTTACCTTTGTAGAGCTTCAGGCGAACCTTACCGGTAACCATCTCCTGAGTCTTGTCAACGAAAGCGGAGAGGGACTCGCGGAGAGTGGAGAACCACTGACCGTTGTATACCAGCTCTGCGAAGTTGATAGCGAGTCTTTCCTTCATGTGCATGGTGTCCTTGTCAAGGGTAACGGTTTCGAGATAATCGTGAGCAGCATAGAGAATAGCGCCGCCGGGAGTCTCATAAACGCCGCGGCACTTCATGCCGACAAGGCGGTTTTCAACGATGTCAAGAAGACCTACGCCGTTCTTGCCGCCCAGCTCGTTGAGCTTGCGGACGATATCGGAGCCCTTCATCTTGACGCCGTCAACAGCTACGGGGATACCCTGCTCGAACTCAATCTCAACGTAGGTGGGCTCGTCGGGAGCCTGCTCGGGGGAAACGCTCATTTCAAGGAAACCAAGGTTGTTGTACAGAGGCTCGTTGCCGGGATCTTCGAGATCAAGACCCTCGTGGCTCAAGTGCCAGATATTCTTGTCCTTGGAGTAGTTGGTTTCGCGGTTTATCTTGAGGGGGATATTGTGAGCTTCTGCATAGTCGATCTCTTCCTCACGGCTCTTGATATCCCACTCACGCCAGGGAGCAATGATAGTCATATCGGGAGCGAATGCCTTGATGGTGAGCTCGAAACGAACCTGGTCGTTGCCCTTACCGGTACAGCCGTGAGCAATAGCATCAGCGCCTTCCTTCTGAGCGATCTCTACGATACGCTTTGCGATTACGGGACGAGCAAAGGAGGTGCCCAGCAGATACTCTTCGTACTTTGCGCCGGCCTTGAGGGTGGGGAAGATGTATTCGTCAACGAACTCGTCGGTGAGGTCTTCAATGTAGAGCTTGGAAGCGCCGGTCTTTATGGCCTTTTCTTCCAGACCGTCCAGCTCGTCGCCCTGACCAACGTCAGCGGATACGGCGATAACTTCACAGCCGTAGTTTTCCTTCAGCCAGGGAATGATGATGGAGGTATCGAGACCACCGGAATAAGCGAGTACGCATTTGTTGATTTTTTTCATAGTTATTCAGTCCTTTTAGATTACTTCTTGAGCATAATATTCATTTAACGTGGACTATGATAGCACAAAGTGAATGATTATGCAATAGTATATTTGCCATATTTTATTATTTTTCTTTTAAATATTAGGGTAAAATGATAGAACGCAATTTGAAAAACTAAAATATCGGTGAATAATAATCACGAAAATGTGAAAATTATTCACCGATAATGAATATTTATCGTCTGCCGGCTCCGCCGCCGCCGGAACGACCGCCGCCGCCACCGCGGGAGCCTCCGCTGAAACCGCCGCTTCGACCGCCTCCGCTGAATCCGCTTCTGCTGCCGGAGCTGAAACCACCGCCGCCGGAGCGGAAGCTGCTGCCGCTGTTCGGAGGTCTGTGGGGAGGTGGCCTATGTGAGGGAGGTCTGTGAGTGGGGGAATGGTGCCATATGCGGGGAGGAGGCACCCAGAAGCTGGGGCCGCTGGAACGTCTTCTGTTAACTCGGCTCTTGCTGTTTACAGATACGATAACAACAATGATTATAACGAAGATAATAAGTTTGAACATGAACTTGACAATTCTTGCGGAATAGCCGGTATCAGCGGAAACGGTGGGAATTTCCGCATAACTCTCGTCGCCAAGTTTAAAGTCATAGGTATCCTCATACCATTCGATGAGTTCTGCGAAGAGAGTTTCGACGGCGCCATCAAAGTCGCCCTTATCGAACTTCTTCCAAAAATAATTCTCCAGCATCATGTCCACATCGTCGTTGGTGAGATAGGCTTCAATGCCGCTGCCCTGAGTGAGCCAGCCTTTTCCCTCCTCAGTGACGAGCAGGAGGAGTATACCGTTGTTCTTTTCGGAATCGCCTACGCCCCAGTCGTTGAAGAGCTTTACAGCATATTCGTCGGCGTAATAATCGCCTTCAAGATAGCGTACTGTTACCACGACTATCTGCGCGCCGGTTTGAGCATAGAGCAGGTCGTTTTGGGATATGATCGCACTTTCCGTAGCGTCGCTAAGAACTTCTGCATAGTCAGCAACATAGAAATCCTCCGTAGGCTCAGGGAAGGCCAGCGCAGGAGTGATGCTGACAAGCAGTACCAATAATGCGACCAATACAAAAAATATACGTTTTCCGGTATATTTCATTTTAAAATCCTCATTCAAAAAGCTCGGGGGCATCTACGAAGCAGATGCTTTTAAGTATGTTGGTGGGGAAGACGGAGAGGGTGGAGCGATTGAATTCTCTGACGGATTCATTATAACCGCTGGCCTCGATCTCATCTGCTGCGCCGTCCATTTCAAGCATGTAGTCGGCAATTCGCTTGGCGTCTTTGGTGTCCAGATCCTCACCGGCAAGAACGGTGTGGAGAGCATCAAACGCCGTGGTAAGCTCCTTGTTGGCTGCGCAGAGCTGGGCAGGAGTACCGTCGTTATAGAGCAGATTTCTAAGGTTGTTGTATGCTTCACGGAGAGCCTTGGCTTCTTCCTGAGCGTCATCAAAGGTATCGGCTACGTCAACAAGATTAATACTTGCCTCGCTGCGGTTTATAAGCTGAGAACGGATACTCTTATGCTGGAAAGTGTTACCGCTGTCATCAGTGTAGTAGACACCTTCGTTGAAGCCGTCGGCAATCTCGCCGACTTTAACGGTAAGACTTCTGTATGCGCCAAAATATGTGCTGAGCAGAATAATGACTACCGTGAGAACGATAGCGCCGGTTCTGCTGGTTAAAAACTTTTTCATCTTAAGGATCAGCCCTTCATTTCAAGGAGTTTATTCTTGAGCTCGGTTTCTATGCGGCCAAGCTCGACTTCGGCTTCGCGTCTCTTCTGAGAGCCCTCTGCCTGTATACGACGAACCTCTTCGAGAGTGTCGATGAGATTCTGATTGGTCTGCTTGAGGGTATCAAGCTCAACAACGCCGCGCTCTGCCTCAACGGCAATATCAATGCTGCCGGTCTTAAGCAGTTCGGAGTTCTTTCTGAGAAGCTCGTTGGTCATATCTGTTACCTCACGCTGAGCTTCCATTGCCTGCTTGGAGTGAGCCATGCCAAGAGCAAGAACCATCTGACTCTTCCACAGGGGAATGGTGTTGGCCAGAGAGGTCTGAATTTTCTCGACCATGAGGCTGTCGTTGTTCTGAATAAGTCTTATCTGGGGGGACATCTGAATGGAGATCATTCTGGTCAGCTCCAGATCGTGCAGCTTCTTTTCGAAGCGGCTGCACATATTGACAAAATCATTGTAAGCCTGGGCGTCTTCGGGCAGGCCGGACTTTTCGGCTTTTTCCTTCAGCTCTACGAGAGTGGTAGCGCGCTCGGTGGCCAGCTTTTCCTTACCGGCAAGAATGTACATGGAAAGCTCTTTGAAATATGCCTGATTGAGCTCATACATCTTATCCAGCATGGCAACGTCCTTGAGCAGAACGATCTGATGCTTTTCAAGCTCTTCGGAAATACGGTTTACGTTAACTTCTGCCTTGTCATACTGTGCCTTGAGATTGGCGATCTGATTACCGGCTCTCTTGAAGAGGCCGAGGAAACCCTTCTTTTCTTCTGGATCGATCTTGAGACCCTTAAGCTCAACAACAAGGTCGCCCAGCATATCGCCCACTTCGCCCATATCCTTGGTGCGGACGTTGCCGAGAGCGGCAGCGGAGAAATCGGAAATGTTTTTCTGTGCGCCTGCACCGTACTGAAGAACGATGTTGGCGTCGGTGATATCTATCTTTTCGGCAAAGTCCTTGATGGCCTGCTTTTCAGCGTCGGAAAGCTGCTCCATCATGGAATCAACGGTATCGGCGGGGGATTCAACCTGAGGGATAGCGGCAGGAGCTGCAGCTGCTTCGGCTTTTTCGTCAGTGTCAGGAGTAAGAGTGAGCTTGGGAGCGTATTCGAAATCCATAGTTTACATCCTTTCTTCTGTTACATTTCCTTGTCCTTGAGACCCTCTCTTTGGAGAAGGCCGTCCATAACCTTTATATCTGTCTCGATATCCAACGCTTCATCTGCAAAAAGTGCGTCAAGCTGCTTCTTGTAGGAAACGACAACGGTATCGAGCATATCCTCGATGCGGGTAATAGTGCCGCTTATGTTTTCGCCCTCAATGCCCTGCACTGCCATGCGGTCGTAAGCGTTGAGCAGCTTTATGGTGGTGGGCAGATAATAGTTGAGGAAACGCTTGATATTGGGGATATCCTTGGGGTCGCTGATGGCGTTCTTGACTATCTTGTCGGATATATCCATTATCTCAACTATGCGCTTCTTTACAGCGGGGTTCTCGATGGAGGAGTAAAGTCGGCCCATTTCCTGCATGGCGCGCTTGCCCTCGCGGACTACAGCGTCAACCTCGGGATTGCCGGTTTCTTCATTTTTGGGCTGCTCTACCATAACGATTTTGCCGGGGAACATTTTCGAAAAAACGATATAAACAACAATCGCAACCACTATGAGAATTATAAAGTGCAGTATTTTATAAAGGGGGAAAAACAGCGAATACAAAAGCCAAACGATTGCCAGTGCATACACCGGCACAACCGATTTCTTTCTTATTTCTTTCTTCAAGGCACAAAGCTCCTTTTTACAAATAATATATAGAATATTGTAATCTTTAAGGCTCGGCATGTCAATAAAAATTGCTTGACATAATTACGGATTGTTATATTATTAAAGTATTGTTCACATGATTTTTTACAGCTGTCGGGTACATATTTACCGGACTGCAAATGATTATTGGGGGTACATTATTGTGATAAAGATAGCTCCTTCTATTCTTTCTGCTGATTTCGCCAGACTTGGCCCGGATATAGACTCCATCGCAACTGCCGATTACCTGCATTTTGATGTTATGGACGGCATATTTGTCCCCAATATTTCCGTGGGTATTCCCGTTCTGCAGTCTGTGCGCAAGTATACTGATATGACTCTTGACGTACACCTTATGATAGACCGTCCAGTCAGATACGTTGACCAGTTTGCCGCTGCGGGTGCTGACATTATCAATCTTCATGTTGAAGCGGACAGCGAAGAAAACACTCTTGCAGCCATAAAGCGTATCCGTGAGCTTGGCAAGACTGCTGCAGTTACCATTAAGCCCAAGACCCCCGCGTCTGCATTTGAACCTTTTATTGAGCAGTGCGGACTGGTGCTGATTATGACCGTAGAGCCCGGCTTCGGCGGCCAGAGCTTCATGGCGGATATGATGCCCAAGGTTGAGGCTACCCGTGCATATATCGAAAAGCACGGCCTTGACTGCGAGGTTGAGGTCGACGGCGGCATCAATCCCACCACCGCCGTGGCCGCAATAAACGCAGGCGCGAATGTTCTTGTTGCCGGCAGCGACGTATTCAAGGCCGCAGACCGTGCGGCGCGTATCGCTCAGCTTAGAAACGTAAGATAAAAAAGGAGCATACTATGAGCACTTTTCCCTCTTCTCTTGAAAGACTTATAGAGGCCTTTGCACGCCTTCCCGGCGTGGGCAGCAAGTCTGCCCAGCGCATGGCATTTTATATCCTCAGCCTTGATGTGGCTGAGGCCAAAAGCTTTGCAGACGCTATAATGGCCGCAAAGGGAGAGGTGCATCGCTGTTCAATTTGTCAGAATCTTACCGACAGCGATATCTGCCCAGTGTGTTCCGATCATAGACGCAATCATTCTGTCATTTGCGTTGTTTCCGACCCCAAAGACCTTATAGCAATGGAGCGCTCCCGAGAGTACAACGGAGTATACCATGTGCTGCATGGTGTGATTTCCCCCATGAATCACATCGGACCCGATGATATTGCGGTCAAAGAACTGCTTGCCAGAATAAATTCCGGCGAAGTAAGCGAAGTTATCATGGCTACCAATCCCGATACCGAGGGCGAGGCTACCGCTATGTATATTTCCCGCCTCATCAAGCCTTTTGGCGTTAAAGTTACCCGTATTGCCTACGGTATTCCTGTGGGCAGCAATCTCGAATTTGCCGATGATGCGACCCTTTTCCGTGCACTGGAAGGCAGAAGGGAAATGTAAGAGCTGCATGATATACAGCGCATGATATACAGGGAAGTTTTTGGTGGACAAGTAAAACTTCTTGTGTTATATTAGATTAATAAAAACGGATTTGGAGTATACTATTACCAATCCTTGAATTTGTACTTTCGGCGTCTAAGGGCGCTGGCTATATATAAAATCGCATAGTAACTCTTGTGGGATTACCATACGGACGAATCAGGGTCTGTATGGCTGGTAGTTTTGCCTCAAAATTGTTGTATCTATTTACGTACATACGTACATAAGTTTTTCAATGGGCTAACTATGCCCAGATGTAATTAAAAGGAGCAAATAATGGCTGAAAAATTGAAAATTATTTCTCTTGGCGGTCTCAATGAGGTCGGCAAGAATATTACAGTGTTCGAATATAAAAACGATATTCTCATTGTGGATTGCGGTATTGGCTTTCCGGACGGCGAAATGTATGGCGTAGACGTTGTTATACCCAACGTAGCATACCTTGTGAAGAACCGGGACCGCATACGCGGAATCGTTCTCACTCACGGTCACGAAGATCACATCGGATCTCTGCCTTACGTGCTGACTGATATAAACGCACCCATCTATGCAACCGACCTTACCGCAGGTCTTGTTACCCTCAAACTTGAAGAGCATAAGCTGCTGGATATTGCTGATATCAATATAATTGAACCCGGAAAATCCTTTAAGGTGGGATGCTTCACCATTGAACCTATCCACATAAACCACAGTATCGCAGGTGCGGTGGCTTTGGCTATAACCACACCTCTCGGCATTGTTCTTCACACCGGCGACTTCAAAATCGACGCAACTCCCATCGGCTGCGAAATGACAGACCTTACCCGCTTTGGTGAGCTGGGAAAGAAGGGCGTACTTTGCATGCTCAGCGACTCCACCAACGCTGAACGGAAGGGCTTTTCACCCTCCGAGCGCACTGTCGGTCATACATTCGAAGCGCTGTTTGACCGCTGCAAGAGCCGCATCATAGTAACGACCTTCGCCTCTAATATTTATAGAATTCAGCAGATAATCGACGTTTCTGCCCGTTACGGCAGAAAGGTCGCAATTACCGGCCGCAGTATGGAGAATATGATCCGTGTTGCCGCCGAGCTTGGTTATCTTGAGATACCCAAAAATATTCTCATTGAACTTAATCAGATAAAGAATTTCCCCAAGGAACAGATAACCATAATCACCACCGGCAGTCAGGGTGAAAGCATGTCTGCCCTCTACCGTATGGCATTCTCGAATCATAAGCAGATCGAGATCATACCCGGTGACAGAGTTATTATTTCCGCTTCCGCGGTTCCCGGAAACGAAAAGACCGTAAGCCACATCGTCAATGAGCTTTTCCGTAAGGGAGCGGAGGTTATGTACCGCGGCAGTATGGAGGATCTCCATGTTTCCGGCCATGCCTGCCAGGAAGAACTCAAGGTTATGCTGGCCCTGGTTAAGCCTAAGTTCTTCGTTCCCGTCCACGGTGAGCAGCGTCACCTGATTATCCACTCCGAGCTTGCCAAGTCCGTAGGTGTTCCGCATCAGAATATCGTTATCAGCGATATCGGTAAGGTTATCGAAGTAAGCAAGAAGTCTATAGCGATCAACGGCGTTGTTCCCTCCGGCAAGGTTCTTGTTGACGGAACCGGAATTGGCGACGTAGGCAGCGTAGTCCTGCGCGACAGAAAGCACCTTGCTCAGGACGGCATGCTGGTTGTAGTTCTCAGTCTCAGCAGCGAGGACGGCGGCATTATTTCCGGCCCCGATATCATCACCCGTGGATTTGTATATGTCAAGGAAGCCTCCGATCTCATAGAAGAAATGCGTACGCTGGTCACTGAGACCATCTACGCCTGCAATGCAAACGACATTACCGATTGGGCTACACTTAAGACTTCCATCAAGACGGCACTTTCGTCCTATCTCTATAAGACTACCCGCAGAAGCCCCATGATACTGCCTGTGATCATGGAAGTCTGATTGGCATGAAAGGAATGATCTGAAGTGAATATACAGATATTCGGAAGATCAAAATGCTTCGACACAAAGAAAGCTGAGCGTTATTTCAAGGAGCGCAGAATAAAGTATCAATATATTGACGTGGATAAATACCCCATGAGCAAGGGCGAGTTCCAGAACGTGAAATCCGCCGTTGGACTGGCTGCCCTTATAAACGAAAACGCCAAGGGCGCGGAATTATTGAAATATCTTGCGTACGATGCCGATAAGGAGGAGAAGCTGCTGGAAAACCAGAAGCTTCTCAAGACCCCGGTCGTGCGCAACGGTAAAAAAGCTACAGTAGGATATGTTCCCGATATATGGAAGGATTGGGAATAAAGATTTATACAGGAGGAAGCAATATGAAGCGAAGCGGATACATCAGCTGGGACGAGTATTTTATGGGAGTTGCACTTCTTGCTGCCAAGAGAAGTAAGGATCCCAATACCCAGGTGGGCGCATGTATAGTAAGTCCCGAGAACATTATTCTTTCCACCGGCTATAATGGTTTCCCTATTGGCTGTTCCGATGACGAATATCCCTGGGACAGAGAAGGCGAAGAGACCAAGTACCCTTATGTGGTTCATGCCGAGCTCAACGCTATTCTTAATGCCAACGGCAAGTCCCTGCAGGGCGCAAAGATATATGTGGCGCTGTTCCCTTGCAATGAGTGCGCAAAAGCAATAATTCAAAGCGGCATCAAGGAGGTAATCTACCTTTCAGATAAGTATGCCGACACTCCCGGAACCATTGCTTCCAAGCGTATGCTTACCTCCGCCGGCGTCAAGTTCACTCACCTTGATACCGAGATCAAGGAAATGACTATCAACTTCGATATAAAATAACGTTACATAATGAAAAAATCCTGCATGAACCAAAGTTCATGCAGGATTTAATTTTTTAATAAAAAGGAAGATAGCGAGCCGCTCCGTAATAATAGGTGTCGTAATAATATTCGTCCAGACTGCTGATAACAACTTTACCTTTGCCGCTGGAGGCGTGAATAAAGAGATTATCTCCCATATAAATACCAACGTGGTCGGTATCCCATTGCCTGGTGCTGGCAAAGAAAACAAGATCGCCTATTCTCAGCTCACTGCGCTCAATATTGGTGTACTGAGCGTACTGGCTCGTACAGGTGCGGGTGGAATCATAGCCGTTGTGCTTGAGAACGTAGGAAGTAAAGCCGGAGCAATCAAAACCGTAAGGGGAGGAACCTCCGTATACATAACGGGTTCCAAGGAACTGCTTTGCATATTCAACTATCTTCTGGCCGGGGGTAAGGTAATCGAATTCATCGTAAAATATCTCGACGTAATCGCTGTGCATATACCCGGTGGTTTCGCCGTATGTAACCTTGTACCAGCAGTCGATGATGCCGTGCACCTTCAGCTGTGTGTCGGTATCAAGATAATGGAGAACATCAGCCTCGTAACCGGGTCCGCTGCGGAATCGGACGCGGCTTGCAGTGACTCGCGCGGAAACAGGCTCAACGTCAAGCTTTGCAACGGGGCGCACATAATCGGCAAACATGTAGCCGCTGACTCCGTTGAATACAACGCTGTACCAATCACCATCGCGGCCGGTGATGATTACCTGATCGCCGTCATAGGCAAGCCCAAGAGCGGCAGATGAGGTGCTGGGTTCTTCTCTGAAATTGAGACAGGAAACGTTAACTATGCCGCCGCTGTGCGCAGCATCGGCGCTGCCCATGAAAATAAGAGAAAAAATAAGCAGCAGGGCGGCAAAAACGATTGAATTGATAAACTTCTTAGAAATACTCATAAAACTCCAAAATTATCGGGTGTGCTATGCCGTGTTTAAACAGTGGCGACGCCCACTGAAGTGCTGAGTTTATTCAGCGGTAAGAGCTCTGGTGAGCCAAACTGCGGCAACGTCCATTGCGTTGTAAAGTCCGTCCTTTTCAGTCTTCTTAACAACTCTGTCACGGGACTTTACATCAGGATCGGTGAGCTGAAGCTGAACGGATACCTTCTTGGAAAGGCTGAGATCCTGCAGATTCTCACTGTCCATTATCTGAAGCATGATTATATATTTGTCGGACATGTTTCCGTAATAGATAATGTTGCCTTTTCTTCTGAGGGGATAGCCCTTGTATTCCAGTGCCTTTGCGTTAGCCATAATTCTCCTCCTTAAAAAACTCTGTAACAAATTGTAACACATCAGGGTTTTGCTGTCAACAACTGGGGATAAAGGTATATTACCCAATATACCTTTTCGCAAACTTATCCCCCGCGAAAAAGCGGGGGATAAGAGAAGCTTACTTATTAAGATAGCTGGTAAGAAGCTCGCTGAGAAGTTCATCTCTGTCAAGCTTACAGATGAGAGTTCTTGCGTTATCGTAATTGGTGATATAAGTGGGGTCTTCCGTAATGATATAACCGACCAGCTGATTGATGGGGTTATATCCCTTGACGCGCAGAGCGTCATATACTCGGGTGAGTATTTCTTTAAGCTCTGTACTCTTGTCAACAACTCCAAACTTCTTGGTGAACTGATCCATTAATCATTACCTCCAATCATATAGTCTTTTACTATATTTAGGTCATTATACAACCAATTAACGTTTCTGTAAAGACAAAAAAGAACAAATATTCGGATAATTATTAATTATCTCAGGCGGGCATCGAGCTTTTCGCCAAGCTGAGCAAGAATCTTTTCCATATTGGGTTCGATATCCTTGTCGGTAAGGTTCTGCTCGTCGCTTCTGAACTCGAGGGAGAAGGCAACGCTCTTCTTGCCGGTCTCAATAGGAGCGCCGGTATATACGTCGAAGAATTCGACTGCCTTCAGCAGGCTGCCGCCGGCGGCCTTGATGCACTCGGAAAGCTGATATACGGTTACTTCGGTGGCGCAGACAACGGCAAGGTCGCGGTGTACACCGGGGAATCTGGGCAGAGCAACGTATTCGGCATCTGCGCCCTTGGCTGCCATGAGAGTATCGAAAGAAAGCTCAGCGCAGTAAAGCTCGGTGTCGATATCATAGTTCTTCACTACGAGGGGGTGAACCTGACCAAATACGCCCACGCAGACATCACCGCTCCATACGGTGGCGCAGCGGCCGGGATGGTAGGAAGGATTATCGGTGCAGGCCTCAAAACGTACCTTTTCGGCGCGGATATCACCCATGATGGTTTCGATGGTACCCTTAAGAGTGAAGAAATCCATGTCGGAGCCGTAAGCGCCGATGGAGAGGATCTTGGACTCGGTGGCAAGCCCGTCCTCACGGTTGGGAATATAGATGCGGCCTACTTCGTAAAGCTTGGTGTTCTTATTACGGTAATTGAAGTTGCGGGTAAGGATCTCAAGCATGGAGGGCAGGACGGTAGTACGCATGATGGAGGTGTCCTCGCCAAGAGGGTTGAGTATCTTGAAAGACTTGCGGCGAGGATCGTCCTGAGGCCAGCGGATCTTATCGTAGTAGGTGGGGGAGATGAAGGAATAGGTGATGATCTCGTCGTGACCGAATGCGCGGCACAGCTCGCCAAGGCGGCGCTCAAGCTGCTGCTCGGGAGAATAGCCGCCGAGAGTGGTCTGACCTCTCATAAGGGTAACTGGAATATTATTGTAGCCGTAGAAACGGGCAACTTCCTCGGCAAGGTCGGCCATACGCAGAACGTCGGCACGGTAGGAGGGAACGGTGACCTGATCGCCATCGACCTTGAAATCAACGCTTCTGAGAATACGAAACATCTCTTCAGCGGAAACATCGGTACCCAGCAGGGCGTTTATTTTCTCGGGTTCAAGAGTAAGAACTGTGGGATGGGGAACATGGTTGAGAATGTCGATAACACCGTCAACAACTTCACCGGCGCCGAGCATTTCAACCAACTCGCAGGCGCGCTGTACTGCAGGCATAGTGTTCATGGGATCAAGACCCTTTTCGAACTTTGCGGAAGCTTCGGTACGCATACCGAGAGCAAGCGCACCCTTGCGTATGCAGGTTCCGTCGAAGCAGGCAGACTCGAATACTACGTCGGTGGTATCCTCAACGATCTCGCTGTTGAGACCACCCATGATACCTGCAAGACCAACGGCACGGGTATCGTCGGCAATGACCAGATGGTCGGCGGTGAGCTTGCGGAGGTTACCGTCAAGCGTGGTAAGCTCTTCGCCTTCCTCGGCGCGGCGGACGATGATCTTGCCGCCCTGAACGTAACGGTAATCGAATGCGTGCATGGGCTGACCATACTCGAGCATTACGTAGTTGGTGATGTCAACGATGTTATTGATGGGACGCACGCCCATTGCGCGCAGACGCTCACGCATCCACTTGGGGGAGGGGGCGATCTTTACATTGCGTACCATGCGGGCAGTGTAACGAGGAACGAGATCCTCAGCGGGAGTCTCGATATCAAGCAGCTCAATGAGGTTGCCTTCAGCGCCGCCCTTGACAAGAGGCTCGTGCAGACGAAGTTCTGCGTTGAAAGTTGCAGCGGCCTCACGTGCAAGACCGATGACGGAAAGACAGTCGGGACGGTTGGGTGTGATTTCAAACTCGACAACATGGTCGTCAAGGCCCACAGCCTCGCGGATGTCCTGACCGACTTCGACACTAAGCTCGGGGTCGTCGGAAAGGATCCAAATGCCGTCCTCGTAGGCAGCGGGGAAGTCACGCTGGTCGAGACCAAGCTCCTTGAAGGAGCAGAGCATACCGTAGGAAACCTCGCCGCGGAGCTTGCCCTTTTCAATCTTCTTGCCGCCGGGCAGGGTAGACTTGTGCTTTGCAACAGGAACAAGGTCGCCTTCTTTCACATTCTGGGCGCCTGTAACTATCTGAATGGGCTCGCCTTCGGATATGTCAACCTGGCATACCCACATGTGGTCGGAATTTTCATGACGCTTCATGGACAGAACCTTGCCCACAACAACGTTTTCGATTTCTGCACCGAGATCCATGGTAACTTCGACCTTGGAACCGGACAGAGTCATTGCCTCGGCAAATTCCTTGTCGGAGGCAGTAACAGTAACGAACTCATTCAGCCATTTTCTGCTCAGATTCATTATTTATACTCTCCTTTCTCAGAACTGCTCGAGGAAACGAATATCGTTTTCGAAAATAAGTCTCAGGTCAGCAATCTTGAAGCGGCGCATAGCGGTACGCTCAAGGCCTACGCCAAATGCCCAACCGGAATAAACTTCGGGGTCAATGCCGGCCATTTCAAGAACGCGAGGATGGATCATGCCGGCACCCAGCAGCTCTATCCAGCCTTCGCCCTTGCAGGTGGGGCAGCCTACGCCGCCGCACTTGTGGCACTGAACGTCCATTTCACAGGAGGGCTCGGTGAAGGGAAAGTGGTGGGGACGGAAACGGGTCTGAGTACCTTCGCCATACAGCTTTTCAACAACGGTGTTCAGGGTGCCCTTAAGGTCTGCCATGGTAACGCCCTTGTCGATTACCATGCCCTCGACCTGATGGAACATGGGGGAATGTGTGGCGTCAACCTCGTCCTTGCGGTATACTCGACCAGGGGCGACGATTCGAATGGGAAGTTCCATGCTGTCCATTGCACGAACCTGCATGGGAGAGGTCTGGCTGCGCAGCATTACGCGGCTGTCCTCGTCGAAATAGAAGGTGTCGGACCAGTCACGGGAGGGATGACCCTCTTCGGCGTTGAGTCTGTCAAAGTTGAGCTCGGCAAACTCTACCTCGGGACCGTCAAGAACGGTGAAGCCCATTCCGATGAATATATCCTTTATCTCGTCAAGAGCAATGTACATGGGGTGCTTGTGACCGACCTTTACTTCCTTGCCGGGGATAGTAACGTCAACGGTCTCGTTGAGAAGCTGCTTCACGAGAGCGGCTTCTGCCAGCTTTGCGGAGGTCTCTTCGATAGCGGCTTCAACAGCGGCGCGGACCTCGTTGGCAAGCTGACCCATAATGGGTCTTTCTTCGGGAGAAAGGCTGCCCATCTGCTTAAGAACAGCGGTAAGCTCACCCTTCTTGCCGAGATATTTGATTCTCAGAGCTTCAAGCTCAGCGGCATCGGCAGAATTGGCGATGGCTTCGAGAGAGGCTCTTTTGATTTCCTCAAGCTTAGTTTTCATCTTATGATTCATTCCTTTGCAAAAAAATAATCCTTCGTCCACAAATGGGACGGAGGATTCCGCGGTACCACCCAAATTCACGATCATTAAGATCGTGCACTCTTAAGCATATAACGGTGCCTTCCGCCGGTGATTAGCCGGAGCTCCCGGGCGAACTAAACCTTCCGTATCCGAAACGCTTCCAGCAATACGTTTCTCTCTGTAGGACAGGGGGAGGGTTATCTTCCCGTTCATAGCCATAATTTTACTCTTGGAACTATATCATATTTAATTCTTTATTGCAATATAAAAATTGACTATTTTGCCGGAATATCATATAATCTAACGTGACAAACAAGGCAGCAAGCAATGATTTTTGCCATAGTAAGGAGTTTGCGCTATGCAGAACAACAGAGATATTTTTGTAGAAGAGCTTATAAGATGTAAACGTGCCGGTAAAGAGGGGATGTTCAAAATAGCCGCTGTTATACTCGGTTTGGTGCTTTGCGGTTTGGCATTCCACTATTTCACCAGTATTTTCCCCTTCTTTTTCGCAATTATCTGTATCCTGATCTTTTTCATGTTCAGATACAGTGTAAAGGAGTATGAGTACTCTTTCATCAGCGGCGATGTTGATATTGACGTTATACTGGGTAAGCGTAAGCGTAAGACCGTTCTCAGCTGCTCCTGCAGAGATATAAAGCTTATGGAGCAGTGCGGCGGCCGCAAGATTGAGGGCAGCTTTACCTCCACTATTGATGCTTCGATTTCCGCAAAAAGCCCCAACCGCTGGTATTTTATCTGCGAGCTGCAGGACGGCAGCAGAACCATTGTTTATTTCAACCCCTCCGAAAGACTTCTTGAGGCTTTCAAAATGTATCTTGGCCCCAAGATGAAGCAGCAGATTACGGAAGGAACCAATAAATGAAGCTTTTTACGGCAGCCCAATCAAGGGAGCTTGACAGAAAGACGATAGAAGAGCATGGCGTACCTTCTTTGCAGCTTATGGAGAATGCAGCTACAGCATTGTCCGACGTAGCGGAGCGTATTGCGGCTTCAAAAACCGCGGCCATATTCTGCGGCAGCGGCAATAACGGCGGCGATGGAATAGCGGCAGCGAGAATACTTGCCAGACGCGGTTTTACCGTGCGCGCTTTTCTTGTTGGAAGCCGTGAAAAACTCTCTGTGGACTCCGCCGCAATGGAGCAGCGTCTTACCTCTTGCGGTATTGTTCTTGAAGATTATATTGGAAACAGTGACCAGCTGATGTTTACGGCCAACTCCGGCGTTATTATAGACGCAATGCTTGGTACGGGACTCAACAGCCCCGTTAAAGGTAAGTACGCCGAGGTCATAAAAATGATAAATGCAGTAGATGTTCCGGTGGCTGCGGCTGATATACCCAGCGGAATATCTGCCGACACCGGTGCAATATTGGGTTGTGCCATAAAGGCAGACGAAACCGTTACCTTCGGATTCCTGAAAATAGGACAGTTTATAGAACCTGGGTGTGTAAAGGTTGGAAACCTTACGACGGCGGATATTGGGATTTTGGAAGATGATGGAATATCTGAAGCTTGCAAGGTGTTTGCCTTTACGAATGGGGAGGCAAAAAAAGCTGTTCCAAAGCGTGATCCGCTCACCCATAAGGGCAGCTATGGCAAGCTTGCAATATTTGGCGGAAGCGTTGGATATACTGGAGCGCCCTATATGGCGGCTGCGGCCGCTGTGCGCAGCGGCGCTGGGCTGGTATTTCTCGGTGTGCCCGAAGATATTTACCCGATAGAGGCGGTGAAATGCACTGAAGAAATGCCTTTTCCGCTGAAAAGCGAGAGCGGCAAGATAGATGGAACGAGCGATGATACAATAGCCGCAGTGGCCGAAAAACTGAAAAACTGCACAGTTTGTCTTGCTGGCCCCGGCATGGGCAGATCCGCGCAGACTGAGGCTCTTGTGGCTTATATTCTTGAGAATTCAACTATTCCTGTAATATTGGACGCAGATGGAATAAACGCGCTGTCTGAAAATATAGATATACTGGACAGGGCAGCGTGTCCCGTCGTACTTACGCCCCATGAAGCAGAGTTCGCCCGTATCGGCGGAGTCATAAATGGTGACCGCCTTGAAGCGGCACGCAGCTTCGCAGTGAAGCATAATTGTTATCTTGTTCTGAAAGGACACAGGAGTATAACCGCATTTCCCGATGGTCGATGCTATATCAATACCAGCGGAAACGCCGGAATGGCAAAGGGCGGCAGCGGTGATGTTCTTGCGGGCATTATAGCGGCTCTCTGCGGGCAGATGCCCATTGAAAAAGCGATACCTGCGGCGGTATATCTTCACGGTCGTGCCGGGGATATAGCGGCGGAAAAGTACGGCGAATATTCCATGACGCCCAGCGATATCATATCCCTGCTGCCGGAGGCGTTTTGCGGGAGATGAGCCTTTTTGAAAAAAATCCTTTCGGTAGCCCTTGCATTTCTGTTCCTTACTGCCTGTTCGGGTAAAGATGCTTCCCAAAGCTTTCTTGACATAAGGGCGGCGTATCTGTCGTCGGATATTACGCTTTCCGCGGAGGTAACTGCCGATTACGGTGACAGGTGCTATGAATACGGCCTGAGCTATACAGGTGACGGGAAAAGCGGCGAAGTATCGGTGCTTAGCCCGGAAGAGATACGTGGTATATCCGCAAGGATAGATGATAATAAGCAAGTGATACTGAAATGCAGTAATGTACTCATTGATACCGGCGTTCTGTACGGAACCGGTGTAACGCCGGTCGAGGTGCTCCCGCTCATAGTGAACGCAATACGGGAGGGGTACGTGTCCGCGGTATATACTGAAACTCTGAACGGAGAGGAGTATATAGTTGTGGAGATAGATGAAACTCCGGCGGGAGAAAGTGAAAAGACCATATACACTCTGTGGTTTTGCGCGGAGAATAACGTGCTTTATAAGGCGGAAATAAGCGCGGGCGGATTTGTTTCCGTAACCGCTTTGTTTGAGGAAATATAAATAAAATGAACGTACAAAAGAAAAGATGCTGGGCTGAAATATCCCTGGACAACATAGAGTATAATTACCGCCGAATGCGCGAAAAGCTGCCGGAAGGCTGCCGCTTTCTCGGTGTTGTAAAGGCCAACGCTTACGGACACGGCGCTGTTGAGGTGGCAAAGGTACTGGAAGACGCAGGAGCGGATTATCTTGCGGTTGCGTTTATTGACGAGGCATTGGAGCTGAGAGAGCATGGCATTTCTCTCCCGATGCTTGTCCTTGGATACACAGCCGCGGAATATACGGCCGAGCTTATAGAACATAATATAACTCAGGCTGTAGTTGATGCAGAAGTCGGATACGCTTATGCCGCAGAAGCTGAGAAGCTGGGGAAACCCTTGAAATGTCATCTTAAAATCGACAGTGGAATGGGCAGGCTGGGATTCCGCAAGGACAGCTCCTGCGATAAGCTGGCAGAACTGCTGAAATTACCTTATCTTAACTTTGAGGGGGCATTTACCCATTTCGCCGTATCGGATATAAATGGAGATGTCTATACCCATAAGCAGTATGAGAATTTTATGGGGCGCGTGCAGAAATTGGAAACGCTCAACGGCAAAAAATTTGATTTAATCCATTGCACCAACAGTGGAGCTATGGTAAACTATACCCATACCTATCACAGCATGGTGCGTCCCGGCATACTGCTGTACGGACATTACCCCGATAAAGATAAGGGTGATATCAATGTTCGTCCGGCAATGACCTTAAAAACACGAATCGTGCAGATTAAAGGTGTTATGCCCGGCGATACCGTCAGCTATGGACGAATCTGGACAGCCGATAAGCCGACAAAAGTGGCGGTTCTCTCGATTGGATATGCAGATGGCCTCAGCCGACTGCTTTCCGGTAAGGCGGAGTTTTTGCTGCGAGGGCAACGAATAAAGCAGATAGGCCGCATATGCATGGATATGTGCATGGCAGACATAAGCAATATTCCGGATGCTGAAGTTGGCGACGAGGTCACAGTTTTCGGCGAAGAACTGCCTATTGAAGAACACGCAGAAAAAATCGGTACGATTTCCTATGAAATGCTTTGCGGCGTTTCTGTAAGAGTGCCGAGGATATACACACACCGTAAGTCCGAGTAATATACTGATATTGCGGGGGATAGCTCCGCAATAGTAATACAAGGTTATATAGCAAAATGTTGAGGCATTTCAGTATATTTCCTTCCTTTGCGGGGAAGAATCATATTGTCCCGTTACATAAAAGTTCTGTTAACGGGCGTACTATCTTCCGTCGGAGAGTGAAGTGTTTTGATAAACGGTGTTAAAAGAGGAGATATCTATTATGCTGACCTGAGCCCGGTGGTCGGCAGCGAGCAGG